>NZ_WBKL01000212.1:0-19851 GCF_015714705.1 Nostoc sp. NZL
GGCTATTTCTGGGCCGACATATTCCAATATTTGGCTACGAACTGTTTTTTCTATACCTTCGAGGTCTATTAACTGACTCTTATCAGCTTCCGAGTACAGTAATGTTGCCAGTTCTTGTAAGCAGGCTTTGATCCGTTCTTGTTTCTCTTGGCTCATAGTCAGCGATCGCACAGGGTTATTTCCTTCTACATTTTCTCAGAAATGGTAAATCTTCCAAAACTGGATGCTCCCGTTCGGTATTATGGTGAATTGCTTTAATTCCATTAATAACTCTCTCTAAATCTTTATATGTAAGATTTGAACCAGAAGGCAAACAAAGACCGCGTGCAAATAAATCTTCAGCTACTGCACCTCCAACACTTTCGCACTCAGCAAAGACAGGCTGGAGGTGCAAAGGCTTCCAAACAGGACGAGATTCAATTTGTTGTTCGGCAAGTGCTAGACGGATTTTCTCTCGGTCTGCACCAAAAGCTTGGGGATCTATTGTCAAACAGGTTAACCAGCGAGTAGCGCGTCCATAGCTAGTTTCTGGCATAAATTCTATACCTGGCAGATTTTTCAAAGCAGAAGCGTAAATCTCAAAATTGTGTCGTCTTGCTGCGACTCGTTCACTCAAAACATACAATTGACCACGACCAATAGCAGCCAAGACGTTGCTGAGACGATAATTGTAGCCAATTTCTGAGTGTTGATAGTGAGGAGATGGATCGCGTGCTTGGGTTGCCAAGAAACGGGCTTTTTTTACCAATTGTGGATCTTCGGAAACTAACATCCCACCCCCAGAACTAGTAATAATTTTATTACCATTAAAAGAGTAAATACCAATGCGCCCAAAAGTTCCAGGAGCATGACCTTTGTAGGTGGCACCTAAAGCTTCCGCAGCGTCTTCAATTAAGGGAATATCATACTGATTACAAGCTTTTAGAATTGGCTCAATATCTGCACTTTGACCATACAAATGTACAAGTACCACCGCTTTAGGTAATTTGCCAAGATGGGCGCGTTTCTCCAATGCTTCCTCTAACAATTCGGGATTCATGTTCCAGGAAGTGCGATCGCTATCAATAAATACTGGTCTTGCCCCTAAGTAGGTAATTGGATTAGCGGTAGCTATAAAGGTCAGGGTAGAGCAAAAAACCTCATCTCCTGATTCAACTCCAACTAATTGGAAAGCTAAATGCAAAGCCGCTGTACCAGAACTGACAGCCGCCCCATAGCCGGCTCCAGTGACTTGACAAAATTCTTGCTCGAAAGCATCTACGTGTGGGCCAACTGGTGCAATCCAGTTGGTATCAAAAGCTTCTTTGACAAATTCTAACTCGCGATCGCCCATATGCGGAGTTGAAAGAAGGATTGGTTTATTCATAATTTTTTATTTTTTACCTATGAACAGTGACAAGGCGATCGCATTTTGCACTCATTGTATTAGTTTGAACCTTCAGCCATTGCTCGTTAGAATTTTCCCCATTTGCCCAAGCGATCAATGCTGCTGGAATATTTGCTCCTGCTACATGAGAAAATGGATATCCACCACCAAAACGTGGGTTCATTTCCAACACACACGCACTTTTTTGTCCCACAATTACATCACAGTCTAGGTTGCCAATATGTCCTATGTTTTTGCCTATTTTTTCACCTAGCTGTCTAAGAGCTTCATGCTCAACAGTTAATGCTCGATCTGTTTCTCCGGCTCGCATACCTAACTTTTGTTTAACAAAAGTAGTGATGTAATTTCCATCTAAATTATTAATAATATCTAAACCATATTCTTGTCCCAATATCTTTTCTTGAATCAGGATATACTCATCAGAGCCCGTAGAGCTTATATCTGCCAAAAATGATTTACATATCGTTTTTTTTACACGACGATATGCAAATTCCAATTCTTCATCATCTTCAGGATATTCAATCCCAATCGATGCACTTCCCCATCGAGGTTTAACGACTAAAGGGAAAGATACTTCTTGATGATTTATGGCTTTTCTCACCTCTTTAATAGAAAGGTAAGTTTTGGGGACAGAAATACCCAAATCATTTAAAAATTTAAAACTAGCTAATTTGTCAAAACAAATATCAATTACTTCTGAAGAAGAAATTACTGGAATAGTCCCTATCTTGATAAAGCGATCGCGTTGTTTTGCTAACAGCGGTAATTCTAAATCATTTAGTGGTATCAACAAACGAACTTGATGTTGTTCACAGATATAAAGTAGTTTGTCAAAGTAGTCATCATGATTTACAGGTGGCAACAAAAAACTTTTATCTGCTTCCTGTAATGCTGGAGCTTCTAGACTAGCATCCCCAACAAACACCAGACCTCGATTTTCTAAAGCTTCTTGAAAGAACTTTACAAGGTAATTTCGTCTTCCCACACAAGTCAACATGACATTCATAAATATCAACCCTCTGTAGCTGATGGTATTTCTGTAAAACTTAGGTATTAGATGAGGTCAATACCTCTTTTGAGGGATCATATAAGCTAACGATGTATTTTCGCTTGCCAGAATTCAAAACTGGAATTTCGTCAACGTAATCAACCTTAATGTGAGCATCTGTGCCTAATATCTGCTTCAGTTTCTCAATAACAGATTCTTCTTGTGAGAATCTTTCGTTAACACAAAGACGGAGACGGTAGCGAGTTTGCTCTTCTTGAATAAACTGAAACTGCTTCATCACACCTAACCTACCCAACGTCTCAAATATGCCATCAAATGCAAATATCATCAGTCGTCGTCCAGCAGTGTCATATACCGTATCGACGCGGCGACCTTCTAAGGAATAAAGAATTGGCGTTGCAAATTGAGGGCAGTCATTTGGGATAATAGAGCCTATATCCCCCGTGTCATAACGGATCATCGGCAGTGCATAGTTATAGAGATCAGTAATGACAATGCGCCCAGGTGTGCCTGGAGATGTAGGTTCATCCCGATCCAAAGCGAGTGTTTCAAAGAAATAACTGGCAGTGTTGAGATGGAATTGACCACAGGCAGGGCATTCGTGGGACAGTACGCCACACTCTTCGTTGGAGTACCTTGACAACACTAAACAGTCGAAAGCCTTTTGGATAGTATCGCGCATATTTGGGTAAAGCCGCTCCGAAACACATAGTACTCCCTTCACACCAAAATCTGTGGAGGTATCTCCTTGAGCTATAACATGGCGAGCGAGGTCATAAATGACAGAGGGGTTGCCAATGAGTATCTTAATGTTCTTGTCCTTCAGGAGTGTGAGGCGTTGTTGCTCGGATGAGGCGAAGTCTATGGTGTTCAGACTGAACTCAACCTTGTTTTTTATCAAGAGTGAAACCATGTTCTCTCTATGTATTGAACCTGCTGCTACGACAAATGCATATCGAGTGCCAACATAGTATCCAATAAGAGAATTAAAGTAGATCAATTCTGCCAAAACTCGTTGGCGTTTATTTAAATTCTGAACGATCTGAAAAGGAGTTCCAGTCGAACCACTAGTTTGCACTATCCTAAGTTTTCTGCCCTTGAAGACTCTTGACTCAAACTTTTCAAATGATTCCCTGATCATATTCTTATCGACTACAGGAAAGTCTTCAAGCTGACCAAAAGCATCATAGTTTTTATAAAAATCTGTTGTCTGAACTGCATGGGTTAAGAGTGATTTTAGCTGCTGGGCTTGATGTTCACCTAGAAGAGATACATCTGCTGTCACCTGTTGAATATTGCAAAGGTGGGTGTAGATGGGTGCACCCTGCATATAATCTAGTCCCCAAAATAAAGCTTTGCGTGCATTTGTAGCGATCATACAGTCCTTATTTTTTGATTGTTTTAGTGCTTTAGTTCCAAATCTATAGGCTGTCCTAACTGCTGTTGACGGCACTTAGCAAAATCACCTTCTAGATTTGTATCAATATCAATATCGCTACGAACAATTACTTTCCAAACAGTCATGAACAAGATGTAAATATCTAATGCTAAGGACTGCTTCTCAACATACTGGACATCGAGTTCCAGCCGGTCTTCCCACAGCAATCTATTGCGTCCATTAATTTGGGCTAATCCAGTGATTCCGGGAAGAACTGAATGGCGCTGACGCTCTCGTGCCGAATAGTATGGTAAATAGTGAACTAGTAAGGGGCGAGGCCCTACAAAAGACATATCTCCTGTAAACACATTCCAAAGCTGGGGAAGTTCATCGAGGCTAGTTTTGCGCAAAAACTTGCCTAAATTTGTGAGCCTTTCAGCATCAGGTAATAACTCACCATTAGTCCCACGCGCGTTTGTCATTGTGCGGAATTTATAGCAGGTGAAAAGGCGAGTATCTTTACCGGGACGTTGTTGGGTAAAAAGAATTGGGCGACCCATACGAAGATAAATAGCGATCGCAACACTCAATAGCACAGGAGAAAGAACAATTAATGCGATCGCTGCTGTGACTTTATCTAATATAGACTTGATGAGTCTACTATTCTTTGTTAAACGACGATGGACTGGGAAATTTATAGTCTTCATAAATACACCCTTCGCTCCAAGAATCGAAATAAATAGGAAAGAAGATATGCTATACAGGATGAAGTGAAAAGCAAGTATATGCAGATATACACACTGGTTATTTCAGGGCAAACACAAGTAAAAAATGAAACACTTGCTGAATAAGGATCTTGATGAAAAAACAGCCTAAATTATGAAACGTCCAAACCCTTGCTATTAAGTGATTCTTGTACTTTAGATGCGTTTGCCATGCTGGTTGCTTTTTATAAGTTCAAAATTGCCGGAATAGTTTTCGTTGCAATTACTAATCTTGACTAATCATTTTAATGAATAGAAAGTAAGATATATATAAATTGCTTTATTTTATTTGCGGCGATTACCATTACTAATTAAGTAAGTGGGTTTGATTTTTTAAGCAACTTAAACCAAAAGCTGAATTGGTATTAGTAGTTTTGAGTTGTTAACAATTACAATTAATATAACTGAAATTAGAAAATAAGTGTTGCCAGTTTGGCACTATTCTTAGTTATAGCCAATTTAATTGGCTGGCACGATCTTATCCTAATTATTCTAAACTCAATTGATTTAAGAATCAATTAAGTTTAGTCAAAGATTTTTTAACCTGCTTTACCTACCACAGAATATGGATTTGCTAAATTTTCTACAAAATTTGCATATTGCTGGTAGATTGTATTTCCATCCATATTATTCTTGGCATATTTCAAACCCACAGTTCCCATTTCATGTAATAACTTGCGGTTTGTATTCGATTGCAGTAATGCATCTGCTAATGATTTGGGATTTCCTGCCTCATACTGCAAGCCAAACTTATATTCTTTTAATATTTTCTGGAAATTACCTTTGATTGAAGAAATAACTGGAATACCCAGAGAAAGATAATCGAAAACTTTATTTGGAAAATTAGATGGCCAATCTGATGTAAATGGAACCAAGCCTACATCAGATTGCCGCAAAATAGGTAGAGCAACTTCAAAGTTTAAACGGCCTTTAAAGTTAACATTTTTTACACCTAGAGTCTCGGCTAGCTGCTTAACTTTATCGTAGGTAGGGCCATCTCCAATCAGAGTAAACTTAATTGGCTGGTCAGCACAAATTTCTGCTGCTTTAATCACGGTTTCTAAATCATAAAAATGACTAAAGTTCCCGATATATGAGACAGTTAAAGGCATTTCCAAGTTCTTTGGTTTCACCTCTGATATTTGTATAAAATTACTGTCAAACCCTAAAGGCAATACTAGAGAATCCGCCTGACTCTGGCACTTCCTAAAGTCAAGCAGATAATCTAAATATTCTGGAGAAACTGCCACTAGTCCCTCGGCAATATCAGCTGCCATTTTCACCTTTTGTTTTAAAGAATGAAGTAGAGTATCGCTTAAAAAATTCCTGATTGAGTGAGGAAATACAGATGTAATTGCCTTTGGCCAAGCATCTTGCATATCCACTATTCCTACAGCATGGGTTGCGGCACAGAATTCCATAGCAACACGAGATGATTCAATCGGAGGAATACTTGCTATAACTACATCAACGGGTTCTGATGCGTGCAGAGATTTTAAAGCCTGGGAAACTCCACTGGCATAGATACGATGGCTAATAATACGTTGCAAAGAAACGTTTTTATAATAAGGGGGCACATGAACAAAAATTACTTTTAAACATTGTCTTTCATCAGTTGTTATTTGGCTCCTATATTGTTTAGTACTGTGATCAAAATCAGCAATAATCCAACTTAATCTATGTCCTCTAATAATCAGTTCATCAACTAGCATGGTGTATCGATGGCGTCGCTTACTTTCCCAAGGTAGTGAATCAAATGGATTAACAATGACAATATGCATTTTTTGTCTCCTAAAGGTAATTTTTTGGGGTTTTTAAGAATTTATCCAAAATTCTATTGAGCAGCATCTCAACACTTATTTCTCATTAAATGTTTTCGTTGATGATACTTTTATACTCTTTTAGTAACTGCATACTAATGTGTGACCAAGAGTATTTTTTCTCAACTAAATTTCTTGCGGCCTGTCCACGGACTGAAATTTCTGATCGGGCAGCTAGAACGCTAGAAATACCTTTAGCAATAGCTGCTGGGTTTGGTTCAACCTTCCATCCAGCACCAGCAGCCTCCACCTCTTTTGCCATATTTGTCCCAGGCGTAAGGAGGCAAGGTAAGCCATAAGAAAGAGCCTCCAAAACTGCAATTGGATGTCCTTCAAAGCGGGAGGTGTGTACAAACAAATCTGTACTGCGGAAAACTTCTTGTTTTTTCTCCTGCCAAACTGGATCTTTCAGGTGGATAAGATCCTGAATTTGATAATTCTTGCTCATCTCCTGAAGTTTGATCTTACTTCCCCCAATATCAGAACCATATAAGAATATTTGAACTTTAGACACTCTCAATTGTTCTTGAATCATTGCACAAGCTTCTAACAATCGGTCTAATCCTTTATGGTGGATGTCGAGGCGGCCCAAAAAGACAAATTTTAACTCAGTTTTGCTACCAGGTTTAGCTAATAATTTATGGGGTGGTAAATCTACTCCATTACCAACTACAAATACTGGAAGATTCCAGATTTTTCTGACATCAAATGCTTCTTCATCGGTTAAACAGTGCAGCGCTGCTGCATTTTGTACCATCCAATTAAAAAATAAAAGGTTACCTACCTTTTTCTTCAGATACTTCTGCTGTTGTGCTCCCTGCGTCATCCCACCGTGAGGTGTAATTACATAAGGGATTTTTCTTTTCACAGCCTCATAGGCCAGTAGAGTATGCTCCCAGATATAGGTACTATGGAAAACAATCAGATCCGGCTTATTCAAAGGTTGAGGCATTGATGCGATCGCAGGGTAACGCGGCAGATGCCGGATAGAATTAACTGGATAGAGTTCGGGCTTTTCGTAATAACCGTGTGTAGAAGTAGTTAAAAGCCCAGTTTGTATACCTAGCTTTAGAAGGCTATTAATAGATGGAGGTATAGCAAATGCTAATCCTGAAATCTGATTGTGGGTAATAGGTGCAATATGTAGGATAACAGTTGACTGCATTTGTCGTTTCTCAACGAGAAGACTCATCAGTTACTCCTTTGATAATTGGTAGATATGGACATCTCCTGCTTGAATCAACCCACTCAGCTTTCCATCTTCAAAAACCATACCTGATGGTCGTCCTGGGAATACTGGTTGTGCCAAACCTCTTGCTTTAGTAGGAATCATAATGGAAGCATTTATACTTTCTTTTGGAGAAGTATTGAGTACCACAACATAAACTAAGTTTCCGTATACCCACTCTCCTGCGTACAAATCATCAACTTTGGTATCAAGCTGAGTTAATTTTCCTTCTAGGAATACTGGACTGAGTTGTTTGACTTCGGGTACTAACGACTTCATTCCATTCCATAAATCGGTATTTTGCGATAAGTCCCATGAATTTTCTCCAATAAAAAAAGAGTAATAAATAATGCCTTTAACACCAGTGACTAGTGCTCCATAAGTCATGTTGTATATTTCTTTAAAGGTAGGAGGACGTGAATTTTCCCAACTAAAAGTTTGTAGATTTGCAATAATGGAACGATTGTGTGGCGTACCATCTTCATTTTTAGTGGCATTCAACATATTGTAATAATTGCGACGTAATGGTTTTTTCTCATTGGGATTGTTAGATATCGGATAAGATTGAAAACCAACTACATCCACAGAGCCAATAAAATCTATAATCCTATCAGAAAAACCACTAATATATGTAATATGATTTGTGTCCAATGCCTTGATTTTATTGTGCAATTTATGTATTTTTTGAGGAGTATAAGCATTGGACGGAGCATCTACATCATCTGCAAGATACCATCCTAATAGTGCAGGTTTGTGCTTATATTTATTAACAATATCTAAAAATTTTTGATTATTAATCTTTGGATGAACATAATGTGGAAGAACATAAAGTTGCAACCGTTCGGCTTCATCCAGAACTATTAGTTCATCATCATAATCGTCAGTGATGTCAGCATGAATAACATTGAATCCAGCGGCAGCAATATTTTCTAAATCGGTTAAGCGCTTTATCTTATTAGCAGAATACCAATCATGATAGAAGCCTAATGGAAAAAATGGTTGATCATTAACCATTAGTGTAGCATCGCTTCGTGTATAAATATGAGAAATATTGCTCCTTGTATTTATCAAGTTATTTGATGCTATTTCTGGTCTACTATTATCTGCAATAACTTCAGCTAAAAACCTATTGTCCATATAATTAGCTAGCTTGTAAGGAAGTGTAATCAATATGCTTAAAAATAATGCGATTACTATTATATTTTTCCGGCTTATCTTCATACTTGCTCTTTTTGAAATATTAAAAACTTCTAATTTGTATATGCTTTAGAGATGGATGCAATTAAGCATAGATAAATTGCTAACTGTAAAGAATGTAAATGTTATAAGTAATTTCTGAATACTATATAATTTTCATATTTTTCAATTTGTTAGTTTCAGAATTAGGCAGAGCGATGGCTACAGAACACAGATACAATCCTAGAAAGTGACCAAAAGCAGGAACCGGATAAAATGTCTCTTGCGTTGACGAAGAAAGTAACAGCCCAATTGTCGACCAAAAAATTGCTTTTTCTGCAATTTCATATTTGTATAATAAGTTGAGTATTTTATAAAACAAAAAACAAAATATGAATAAACCTAAAATGCCATTTTCTATAATTACATGGAGAGGTAACATATGAGCGCTCTCTCCCGATCCCCAATAATCCCATGCTGCTCCAAAGCCTATTCCAGTTATCGATAACATAGGCTCTTTGCTCAAAAAGTTAAGGCGTTCTTGCCAAATTTCGTCTCTTCCGCTTAAGTTATCTGCATTGCTAGCATCTAATATTGTTGATTGGCGTTCCAAAACTGAGCTTTCAGTAGCGTTCAAACCCACCAAACTTATATTTGGTGAACTAAGAACAAAACCAAAACTTATAAATATTACTGCTGTTATCGTAATTAAAATGCCAGTATAAGCTGGTTTTTTCAGCATATATATTGCTGCAAATATGAAAATTGTAAAAAAACCAGCACGTGATTCACTGAAAAAACAGCATATTAGTGATAATAATAGTAAACAAAAGTTCAATGTTACTTGTTTACCTTGCGCTAAATGTATTCTTAAAGTTACTAACATGACTACCTGAACTGCTACATAAGCATGGTTATAACCTATAGTTCCCCAACCTTTTCCTCCTGCCTTTTCTGCCAATACATAGTAATACCACGGGCCAGACCCATCGAGACTTTGAGGTAAATGTGCAATCAAAAGCCCCATAGGAAAAATCCCAGAAAAGGTAAGTAAAATTGACAAACAAACAAATATTAAAACAAAGGTAGTAATTTGCTTTAAAAGCTTAATTCTTTCTGTTGTTAAAGGAATCTTGGATGTTGCCCAAAATATACACACAAATTGCACTAGACGATATATTTGATAAATACCTAATTTTATTCCAAATGCATCACTATCTACTAAATTACTAAGATACCCAAGATGTGACCAAATACTCAACACCAAAATTACAATTAAAATCTTAATTAGCTGCTGATTACTGCTTGAAGCAGGGAAATTTTTCTGATTAATATTTAGTAAAAATGTTAATACTATTAACAGTACGGCCAAATCGGAGAAGTTTGGCCAAATTGCCCAAGGGCCAATTGGTAATATGGGAATTGTAAAGCCTTGGGATATTAAGTAAAAACATAAAGCAAAAAATAACCACCTAGTTTTTTTGATCTGCCACTGGAAAATATCAGAATTCTTTTTCCCTTGAGGAGAATTTATGTAATTCTGGTTTGCTTTTTTGATTTTTTTTAACATATTTTTCTTGTATTTGTTAACACGATAAAATTGAAAAAATCATATCAGCTAACCATATTTCTGAGACAGCTTTAAATAAAAATTCTCTAATTCTCGACCATTTTTTTGAATGTTAAATTGGCTTTGCTCAACCAAACTGAAGGCTTCCATATGTATAATTTTTAACTTTGCCTGTCTGGCAGCGAGAACTACTTCAGCCCAGCTAACAGATGGTTGCGATAGAGAAATTCGATGCATTAAAGGCTTAATCAAATCTGCTTCCTTCGGGACAATATCCGATAAAACACATGGTACTCCTGCCGCTTGTGCCTCAATTAACACTAGTCCCAATCCTTCATAAAGGGATGGAAAAAGAAACAAATCCATAGCGCCTAGCATGAGTCGAGGTACATCAGGACGAACGCCTGTGAAAATGACACGGTTTGCTAGACCTATCTGAATAACTTTTCGCTCAATTTCTGGTCTTAGAGAGCCATCGCCTACTAATAAAAGGTGCATTTTTGGTTCTCGCTTGGCAATCTCTGCGAAAATCTCTAAAAGAAATTGATGATTTTTTTGTTGCTCAAATCTGCCAATATGACCAATCACGAAGGCATCTATCGGTATACCAAGTTCAGTACGCACAGTAACTGGATCAACAAGAGCCTGGAATGGTTTTAAGTCAACTCCACAGTAAAGAGTTCGCCAACGTGGATCAGTTTGCCAAGCTAGACCGAATAAGTCTGCGGCTGCAATGCTACTAGCTGCGAGTCCTGTTGTTGCGTAGCGGGCAATCCACCGTTTCATTAAATCTATATAAAACCGCTTCTTCCATCCTGCTTTAGCCTGAATTGAGGAGGTATCAAGGTGGCTATGGGCAATGCGAACAGATACACCAACTTGTTGTGCTAGGCGAAGGACATACCCACTAAAGTGATGAACATGACTGTGAACAATGTCATAGGGGCCATAATCACGTAATATACGCTTGAAATTATGAGCGTATAACCAGGGTCGTGATGGATGAGGACAGGAAATCACTTTGCTACCAAGGGCGCAAATTTCTTGATCGTAAGCGCAGGGTTGGGTTGTGTGAACTAAGAAGTCCATCTGGAAGCGATCGCGATCTATGTGCCGTAAAATATGCATCAGCCAAGTTTCAATTCCACCTCGATTCATCTCACCAACGACATGAAGGATTCGCAGTGAAGGTTGAACCATTTCTTGATCCTGCTTATATGCTTTGCTTATGTCTGCGGAAAATTTGTAAAGCATGAAAAATTACTCCCAAGGTTAAAATTATGCGAACTATTTCCGCTATCATCAGTACGATCGCTGCTCCTACTAGTCCATTTGTAGGGATCAACCAAAAAGAAGCGATCGCACAGATACTAGTGACTATCACAAATAAAGGGATTTGAACGCGGAAGTATCTAGCAGCGGTCATTCCCTCCCCTAGAAAGGAGGATACATATCCAATCCCAGCAGTAACCATGAGCCAGATCAAAATGTCTGCATATTTGGCATACTCTGGTTGGTAGACAATACTCAGGATTTCCTGACCAGCAACATAAGCCACTAAGATGCTCGCCAAACCCAACAGGCAGCCAATCCCTACCAACTGGAGAAGAAGTTTTTGGTATTTGGTAACATTCCCCGCAGCGTAGTATTTTGCCAGCCTAGGACGAGCCGCACCGCCTAATGCACTGACTACCATGTTTCCTGCCACTATCAGGTAGGCAAGGGCAGCAAATACGCCCAGTTCTCTTGTCCCCAAATATTTCTCCAGAAAATAACGGGGAATATTAGCATTCAGGGAAATCAACATCATCACTAGACCTAGAGGTAAAGCCAGCCATATTAAATTTCTGACTGTTTTTAACTGCCAACGAGGTCTTAATGTCATTCCTTTCAGGGAATCTGGTATTTCACCCTCTGATGTACATTTATTAATTAGCCATTGACAACTAGGGATATCCCAAATAAACAGAACAAAAGCCCAGGCAATTACTAATCCCACTACTCCCCACAGAACACTACCTGATATGTAAATGCCCATACTAAGCATTAGCAAGGATAGAAGACCTTTCATCATTACGGATAAGGCCATGCGATCCATTTGTTCGTGTTGCTGGAGTAGCCCATAAAAAACATCACTGATTGATTCTATTGCCTTGCCTAAGCCAATCAGGATTATGACTAGCGCTGTCTCACCTCGATATCCTGTAGCCAAAGTAATTCCTACAATTGTGGGCAATGCTAACCCTGTCATCATCAGTCTTAAACCCAAGTAGTCGCTGAAAAGATAATGATTTCTAGCATCTGTTGATTGAATATTTCGTAGTTGTAAGTTGGTTAACATCACTATCGGTGCTGTTACTGCCAGTCCCAAGGTAAACTGCCCCACCATTGCTGGACTACCAAGTTTAGCCAAAACCACTAACATTCCCCATTGGCAACCTGAATAAACTAAATTACCAACAAAAGTCCAATAAAAATTATTACGTAGGGCTATGGGCTTATTTTGTTGCATTGGCTTTAGTCATGATTTTAATTTGTTTTTGGTGCTCCATACCAAATACAAAAATTATTTGATAACCATCTACACAGGCTATCCATTTACCATCGTCTAGTTGATGAGGATCAATCGTGTGCATTCCCGTCTTATTCCACCCATAACCACTTGCTTTAATGATTGGATTGTCTACAATTTGTTTTTCCTCATAATTAGTTGTTGTCAAATTTGTAATTTCAAATGCACGCACTTGATTACCATAAAAACCATCAACATCTTGGGTATATCGGAAAATTTTTTCATCAGAAACTACTACCCTACCTCCCGGTCTGGATATATTGAAATTTCCGTTGATTAGAGGGCTTTGAGGATGCTTAATCCAATTTCCCATTAAGTCATCAGCATAATAAAGATCCAAAACATTGCCTTTTGGTGATGTTGTAAATATCCACCACTTATCATGAAAATTAAAAATCGAATTATCTACATAATCACTACCATCAAGTAATGTTTTGACAAAATGCCATTTTCTGGGAAAATCAACTGCTTTATATAATCTAATCGCATTAGCTTCATAGCTTTCGGGAATCATATAGTATTCATCATCAACTTTGAATACATATGGATAAGACAAATGGAAAGGTTCATCAAGGATGATTGCTTGATAATTCCAATTAAAACCATCATCACTAGTAGCTAGTCCTATTTCTCCTTTGAGAGTAAGAGCATTTAAAACTTCAAAAAACATATACCAAGTCCCATTTTCACAAATCATAAATGGATCGGCGACAAAATGGGCTGGAACATCTGTGACATCTTTTGCAGTCAAAACTGGATTATTGAGATTATCTGGAGGAAATAAACTTAAATGTGATTTACCTGTGTAAATGCCAATTGACCACTGGGATCTCCTCCTCACAAAAGTTCTAGCTATTCTTTTTAATAAAGAAAAGTATCTCCTTTCTAGTAAATCTCGCCGATTTGATTTCTGCATTTTATTGTGATTAGGCTCATAAATTCTATTCATGTGTTTATCCAGTTTAAGTAAATGAATAGCAGGCACAGTAATTCCCAAATTATGCACCTTTTGTTTTTACATTGGACATCATAGTTACTTGTGCAGTTGACATGTTGGTATATTTGATGGGACTTTCTAAAGATTTATGTTTGTAACCTGGCACCACTTGCAAGAGTAATAGCATAAGTAAATCAGTATCATTTTTTGATGCCGCTCTCAACAAGGCTTCTACAGTATTATGCAAATTATTGGGAATAATTTGGCTTGCATTTTTGACAAGAAACAATTTTTCATGCTCGGTATTTTCATAATGTTCTCCCTCAATAAATAGCTCTTCAAACAGTTTTTCTCCAGGGCGTAATCCTGTAAATACAATATCTATGTCTTTATTGATTTCATAACCAGAAAGACGAATTAATTCTTTCGCTAAGTCAACAATTTTCACGGGTTCGCCCATATTTAGCATCAATACTTGACCACCACGATTCAATACCGCAGCCTGTAAAACAAGTTGCACTGCTTCCGGGATGGTCATGAAATAACGACAGATATCGGGATGGGTAACGGTTACTGGCCCACCTGAAGCAATTTGTTTTTTGAAAGTCGGAACTACACTACCGCGACTACCTAAAACATTGCCAAAACGTACAACAACATAGGGTTTACCACTTTGTTTTGCAGCTTGCAGCACTAACATTTCAGCAACTCTCTTGCTAGCACCCATGACATTAGTGGGATTAACAGCTTTATCTGTGGAAATCATCACAAAATTTTGAACATTGTATTGCAGCGCCATGTCCAATAAGTTTTTTGTTCCAAGCACATTGTTAGTAATTGCTTCTGGTGAATTTAATTCCATCAAAGGAACGTGCTTATGAGCAGCCGCATGAAAAATCACGTTAGGTTGAAATTGTTCAAAAGCTTGTTTTAGGCGATCGCTATAACGAATATCGCCAATGAAAGTACAAATACGAGGACTGTATCGCTGTGCTTTCCGAGCATTTTTGAGTATTTGGATCAGTTGTTCTAATTCTTGTTGGATATTAAATACAGAATTCTCCCCGTGTCCCATAAGTATTATTTCCGCAGGATGGCACTTGAGAATTTGACGGCAAAGTTCACTACCAATTGATCCTCCTGCACCTGTAATCAGTACCGTCTTGCCTTTGATAAATTTATGCACTTGCTCAATATCAGTCTGTATGGGTTCTCGCCTGAGCAAATCCTCAATTCTGATATCTCGAATGCTATCTACCCGCACACGATCATTGAGGATTTCATATATTCCAGGTAAGGTACTAGTTTGTATTCCAGTTGCTTTGCAAATATCTACGATTTCTCGAATCACATGACCAGCAACCGTAGGCATGGCAATGATAACTTTGTGGATTTGGAGAGATTTCAAAGTATCAGGAATTTGGTAGCGATCGCCTACTACTGGGATGCCACGAATTTGTACATTTAATTTCCGCGGATCGTCGTCAATGAAGGCAACAGCATGAAAGCCTAGTTTGGGGTTGCTTTGCATATCTTGTACAAGGGAAACTCCGGCACTACCAGCGCCAATAATCAATACCCGTTCCCGTGGATTAAATACTCCTTGACGTTGGATAAATCTTTCCACAACTCGAAAACTGAAACGTAGCATTCCTATGAAAATACACGACAATAATCCATCAATTAATGGCAGCGATCGCGGTAGTGTATCTATTACAAAAGGCAAGATGTGATAAAGAACATTAAATGCCATGTTTTGGATGACTATGGCAGCTACCATCAACATCGCTATATATGTCAGTTCCTCAACACTGGCATAGCGCCAGTAGCGCCTATAAAAACCGAAACTCCAAAATACAATTAGTTTAACTACTAAAAGTAGTAGAGTTGCAATTCCTAGTTGTGATATGTGTGCTTGAAGAGCGAGAGAGCCGTCTAAACGGATAATCAGCGTTAATAAAGGAGTAATTGAAAAAATAATGATATCAAAAACTAACAAGTGCGTATTTTTTAGCTCCAGCAGCTTTTTCAATAAATTGTGAATAAATTTTTGAAAGATTCTAAGTATGAGTTTCATACCTTCAAAGACCTCCTAAACAAGCTACAGAATCATCCTTTTTATGCCTAAATATTCATTTAGAGAATATTTAATCTCGTCAACTAACTTAAAAACGATGTTTGTATGCCTGGAACGTACTATTAAATAATCCTTTCTAATTCAAGGAATTGAAATTGGTAAAATTTTTGTTCATTTAATAATTTATAAATGAACAAAAATTTAATTTCTAAATCAATTCTTAGCTTCTAATTTCTGTCACTATATTACAGTTGCTTTGTCTATCAATGGACATAGTTAATAGACCTATTGTATAAGTCGAATAGACCCCCATTTATCCCCAGGGCTGATTCATTCGATCTCTTAGAGATTTTGTCAAGAGTATGAGTCATAAATTTGCTTGATTTGGTAATAGAAAAGCTACCACCTCAACGAGTAAATTTAAGTACAATCGCCATTTTCTTGTCCAATCAGATTTTTTAGCCACCTGATTTTTTTGCTTGAGACGCTTGTAAATCAGCGCCTTTTAGGGAATGAAACAGCCCTGCCTTATAAAGGGGGAAAACTTGAAATCTAGCCCCCTCACCTTGACAAGGGGAGGGTTGGGGAGGGGTGATTCAAGGATTTTTGCAAGAGGTCTAATAATCAAAGAAATACCCATGCAAACAATTTAGTTCAAGATACATACAACCTTAATGCAACAGATATTCCAATGATTTGAAGGGACAGAGAGGATTTGCTCCTAGCTACGGGATTTAGCTGGATGCATGGCGCAACTCTAATCTTTGCACTAGTTTGTATTGATGCTTGAGTTGTCTTAAGCAATTGTTTAATTGTTAGAGTTTACCTTGATAATTCTAGACAAGTTATGTCCTGAAAAATCGGATATTTAAACTAACCACTTTTGGTATCGAGCACCACACAGTAGTTTTGATTGATTATTTGTTTTGCAAGTTATTGACATCATTATCTTCATGCAAAGAGTGAATATCATATCTGAAAATGTATGCCTAATAACACGACATTGATAATTCATACAAAGTTCAAATTTGTGTAACCTAGCACTTAAAGCTAGTAATAACTACTTTGTATACAACTAAACGTAGCTATTGTTATTACTATATTGAACTATAAAATCTATACCAAATTTTAGTTGCATACGTCACGCCAAGTTGGCACAACTTTCAGGAAAAACGCATTTAATTTGTTTTGATACAATGTAACTGACATGAGTGAAAAAAGGAAGTATTATTAGGTTAGTATCAATGTAATAGATGTATGTAAAGAAGATTTGATTCTTTTGTCAAGATAATTTAGATGCGTTTCCCCTGGCACAACTTTTATAGGAACCGTTCCAGGAGATTAGAAATAGTAGTCTGCCAAGGCAACAATACTTGGTAGTGCATAGCTACTTAAAAATCAGGAAATAGCATGGTCAAGAAGTATATTGTGGATTTGAGCTGCTAATTAAAAAAGGTAAGCACAAGGCAGGAACCATCACCCGCGCGAACATTCCATTCTTCTGATTGCAATGAAGTGAGAAATAGATCAAGCGATGCCTAGGTTAGGCTACGCCTACGCGGACACTGTTCGAGTCCGTGTTTCAACACTGGAACGGACACGAGAGAGATTTGTCATCGGTGGGTTAGATTTTGCCCTTAAGGATGAACCTCATCCACCAAAGCTTCGTAGAAAGGAAAAAGCGTAACTGAAAAGCTACAGCTTGTCCTGATCCACCGTCTGGAAGCTTACCTTGTGGTGAGATCCGGGCAATTCGCATTATCCCATCCATTTAAATCAAAAAAATTGATTCGATTATTTGATTTATACTTTTAAATTCGTCTAATTATCAAAAAAAGTTAAGTTGTATGTCCAGCCTGAGTTCAGACATGGTTCGTATCTATTTGCAAGAGATTGGTCGTTACCCAATGCTGACGGCAGACCAAGAAATTGCTTATGGCAGGCAGGTACAGCAAATCATGGCAATTGAGCAAAGAAAAAATGAACTCACCCAACAACTAGATCGAGAGCCAACAATGGTCGAATTAGCTCTTGATATTGACAAAAGTGAAACTGAAATAGCTCAAATACAAAAGCTTGGTCAACGAGCCAAACAAAAAATGGTAACAGCAAACCTGCGTCTGGTGGTTTCGATTGCCAAAAAGTATCAGAAGCGCAATCTCGAATTCTTGGATTTGCTGCAAGAAGGGGCCATAGGTTTACAAAGGGGTGTGGAGAAATTTGACCCCAATCGCGGCTATAAGCTTTCCACCTACGTATACTGGTGGATTACGCAGTCAATCACACGGGCGATCGCAGAGAAATCCCGTACTGTACGCTTGCCAATTCATATCACCGAACAACTCAACAAAATTAAGAAAGTACAGCGAGAACTATTTCAGACACTGGGTCGTCCAGCCAATGTTGTAGAAATTGCTGAAAGTTTAGACTTACAACCAAGCCAGATTAGGGATTTTCTCAGCAACTCTCGTCAGCCAATTTCGCTAGATGTAAAGGTCGGAGATAACCAAGACACAGAACTCAATGAACTTTTACCAGATGAGGGCATATCTCCAAACGAACATATCACCAAAGAACTTCTGCGCCAAGACATGAATAATTTGTTAGCATCACTTAAACCAACTCAGCGTGAAGTATTAGTTTTGCGCTTTGGATTGGAGAATGATCAAGAACTAACTTTGGCTCAGATTGGAGAGAAGTTGAATGTGAGTCGAGAACGAGTTCGCCAAATCCAGCAGCAAGCAATCACTGTTCTACGTCGTCAAAAAACTGAAATTAAACAGTATTTATTTTCCTGAAAGATGCCTATTAACGAATATTGCCTAATTCACAGGTTGCAAAATTTTTCTCCCCACCAGACCAAGATGATTTGTCACCTTTAGCACCCAATTTCAATTACCCTACCGTATATGCTGTACTTGATCCTAAATCTTTTGTGAGCAAGCTTTTCAAGGCTTAACGGGAAAAGTCAAATTCTGTGGACAAATGCTTGATCGCAATCGGGTAACGGTTCAAACATGGTTACGACCATATTGCGATCAAGCAATGGAAGAGTTGTAAGAGAAAAAGCGATCGCTAGGAAGACCTAGAACAATACCAACTTAGGTACAACAGATACTCGACAAGCAATTAAAAAACTCACAAGGGTTTGATAGTTACGGTGCAATCACAAACAGTTAGGAACAGTTTGGGACACTAGACTGTCTGGAAGCTCTATAGATAAAGGCTTCTAGCCTTTCAAGCGCCATCGTGTTATACGTCATATCATGTCCAGTTGAATGCTTGTCATTGCGTACCGCCCTTGGCGTTCCCGCAGGGTACGGAGTGTTCGCGGAGCGTCTCTTAGAGTTGCAATCGCAGAGACCTTGTGATTGCAACTCTTAGAGACGCTGCGCGAAGGTTCCACTACGTTGCACTCGCAATGACATATCACAAGTAATTTACCGGACATGATATCAGATAGCACAAATTTGTTACCAAGGCAATTGAGATAGTGGAATATCAACGCTTTCACTGCCAATGCACTGACTGCGGTATTGTTTGTGCTATCGAATGGAGCTATGAAATAATACCTAGGCGGTTTGGGTCTTTCAGTATTTCATGTCGCTTCATGTGCTAATAATCGCCCACGTTATAGCGGTTCCCACACAGATGCGGTACAACATTATATCGCCAGGTGTAGGGGCACGGCAGTGCCCATACGTGTCAACTTAAGCTAAAAGCCTTTTCAAATCTCGTTTCCAGCCTCTGGGCTGGAAATGCTGGTACTGGCGGCAGAGCCGCCAGCAAGGGAGGCGGAGCCTCTAGGACGGCATTCCCAGTCGGAGACTGGGAACGAGACAATATCTAAAAGCTGGTTATAGACTGGTTTTTACGTTAAGTTGACACCAATGGGCACTGCCGTGCCCCTACGGGTGTACCTCACGTAAACGA
>NZ_WBKL01000139.1:0-1092 GCF_015714705.1 Nostoc sp. NZL
ATTTCATAGCGATACCTACGGCACACTGTGTGAAAGCCTTAATTTTTACTGTGTTATAGTATAAATCATGCTATTTGGATTATTTCAGTATACGTGAAACTGCTGTAATGCTTATAAAGCCTATATTTTAAGGATAAATATCATTAAAATATAGTTAGTAAAATTTACTAAAATTTAGTAACCACCATAAAAGCACCGGAAGAACCATATTTTTATTGATTTTCTCAATTAGATAAAGCGGCTCTCTTGTGTTTTTGTCCCGTAAGAAAAAGTTTTTCAGAGTTAGATCGAACGACGTTGAAAAAGTTCCGTCTTGATTTAGATCGATAATTAAATTTTGACCTTAGGAGAAACCCAACATCAAAGCTGTGTCCTGATTACCAGTCGGGAAAAGCCAGCCCAAATTGCCGCTCTTGAAGGAGATGGTTTACCAGTTCGGACTCTGGCTTTATCAGGGTTAGAAGTCGCAGCAGGGCAAACAATTTTGACACTTAAAGGACTATCAGGCTCCGAAGCCGAAACTTGTCAATTGGTTGAGTGTTACGGTGGTAATCCACTGGCTTTGAAAATTGCTGCTACTTCAATTCGGGATTTGCATGAAGGTAACATTGCTAATTTCTTGAGCGAAGGTACAACAGTTTTCCAAGGCATAGGTCATCTTCTAGAGCAGCAATTCCAGCGGCTGTCTACATTGGAACAACAACTAATGTATTGGCTAGCAATTAATAGAGAGAAAGTCTCTCCAGCCAAATTGCAAAGAACCTATCCCACTAATATAAAAATGTGGTAACTTACTTCTCATCTGAGAAGGGTATATCACTGGTATGGCTGGACGTTTTGAAGGGCTGAGTGACCTAGAGTGGAAGTTGTTTGAAGATATATTTTCTGAGGATGCATCTAAACGTGGCAAAGGAATGCCTCATGCACCATATCGTCATGTATTAAATAGTCTGTTGTACATTCTGATTACAGGGTGTCGATGGTGTGACTTACCACGTGGTGATATGTGGGCATCGAAAAGTTCATCCCATCGATGGTTAAAGCGATGGCGTGAGGATGGAACATTTGAATACATACAAGCACGTATATTAG
>NZ_WBKL01000070.1:0-111708 GCF_015714705.1 Nostoc sp. NZL
CAAGGTCAGACCTTAGCTGAACCTTTGCGTGGTCATGAAGGTTCTGTCTCTTCTGTCGCCATCAGCGCCGATGGGCAGACGATTGTCAGTGGCGGTGATGACGGCACAGTACGGTTGTGGAACCTGCAAGGTCAGACCTTAGCTGAACCTTTGCGTGGTCATGAAGGTAATGTCTATTCTGTCGCCATCAGCGCCGATGGGCAGACGATTGTCAGTGGCGGTGGTGACGGCACAGTGGGGTTGTGGAACCTGCAAGGTCAGACCTTAGCTGAACCTTTGCGTGGTCATGAAAGTTATGTCTTTTCTGTTGCCATTAGCGCCGATGGGCAGACGATTGTCAGTGGCGGTGATGATGGCACGGTGCGGTTGTGGAACCTCCAAGGTCTGCCCTTAACTGAACCTTTGTCTGGTCATCAAGATTATGTCTGGTCTGTCGCCATCAGCGCCGATGGGCAGACCATTGTTAGTGGCGGTGGTGACGGCACTGTGCGGTTGTGGAACCTGCAAGGTCAGACCTTAGCTGAACCTTTGCGTGGTCATGAAAGTTATGTCTTTTCTGTTGCCATTAGCGCCGATGGGCAGACGATTGTCAGTGGCGGTGATGATGGCACGGTGCGGTTGTGGAACCTCCAAGGTCTGCCCTTAACTGAACCTTTGTCTGGTCATCAAGATTATGTCTGGTCTGTCGCCATCAGCGCCGATGGGCAGACCATTGTTAGTGGCGGTGGTGACGGCACTGTGCGGTTGTGGAACCTGCAAGGTCAGACCTTAGCTGAACCTTTGCGTGGTGATAAAGATTGGGTCCATTCTGTCGCCATCAGCGCCGATGGGCAGACGATTGTCAGTGGCGGTAATGACGGCACAGTGCGGTTGTGGAACCTCCAAGGTCAGACCTTGGCTGAACCTTTGCGTGGTCATCAGGGTATTGTCTATTCTGTCGCCATCAGCGCCAATGGGCAGACGATTGTCAGTGGCGGTAATGACGGCACAGTGCGGTTGTGGAACCTGCAAGATCAGACCTTAGCTGAACCTTTGCGTGGTCATGAGGGTGGTGTCTATTCTGTCGCCATCAGCGCCAATGGGCAGACCATTGTCAGTGGCGGTAATGACGGCACTGTGCGGTTGTGGAACCTCCAAGGTCAGACATTAGCTGAACCTTTGGGTGGTGATAAAGGTTATGTCTTTTCTGTCGCCATCAGCGATGGGCAGACGATTGTCAGTGGCGGTAATGACGGCACTGTGCGGTTGTGGAACCTCCAAGGTCAGACATTAGCTGAACCTTTGGGTGGTCATCAGGGTATTGTCTGGTCTGTCGCCATCAGCGCCGATGGGCAGACCATTGTCAGTGGCGGTGAAGACGGCACTGTGCGGTTGTGGAACCTCCAAGGTCAGACCTTAGCTGAACCTTTGCGTGGTCATGAAGATTATGTTAGGTCTGTCGCCATCAGCGCCGATGGGCAGACCATTGTCAGTGGCGGTGATGACGGCACTGTGCGGTTGTGGAACCTCCAAGGTCAGACCTTAGCTGAACCTTTGCGTGGTCATGAAGATTATGTCTATTCTGTCGCCATCAGCGCCGATGGGCAGACGATTGTCAGTGGCGGTGATGACGGCACTGTGCGGTTGTGGAATCTGCAAGGTCAGACCTTAGCTGAACCTTTGCGTGGTCATAAAGGTAATGTCACGTCTGTCGCCATCAGCGCCGATGGGCAGACGATTGTCAGTGGCGGTGATGACGGCACTGTGCGCTTGTGGCGGGGTGGTTGGCGTGGATGGTTGCAAGTCTGTTGCGACAGGTTGCGTTACCATCCCATCTTCACCAATCCGCAAACCGAGGAAACAAAAGCCGCTTGCGAAGTCTGCCAAAAATATGTTTGGAGTGAAGAACATGGGTAGGGGCACGGCAATGCCGTGCCCTTACAATGGTCTGTACTTATTATCTCCACCATTTAGGCTCAGAACTCCAGTTTTCACCTTCAGAACTCGAAACTTCGACCCCTGAACTCGGAACTTCGACCTTTGAACTCAAAACTTCAACTTCTGAACTCGGAACTTCGACCTTTGAACTCGGAACTCCGACCTTTGAACCCGAAACTTCGACCTTTGAACCCGAAACTTCAACCTCTGAACTCGAAACTTCGACCTCTGAACTCGGAACTTCGTGCTTGGAACCGCAACATCCGAGATCCAAGGCTCAATAATGGTGAGTGAAAGGCGATTAGTTAAGAGTCAACCACAATTAATATCAAGTTCGGGTCAACCCTAAAATTAAATCTTGTCATCAACTACCTAAAAATTACTCGTAATGCGTCCACATCCGAATTATCTTGACTAATTGTTCGGATTCGATGACTTCATATACCAACCGATGCTGTATGTTTATTCTGCGAGAATACGCACCTGATAAATCACCAACCAGCTTTTCATAAGGTGGAGGATTTTGAAAGGGATTTTTTTTAAGAACTACAAGCAACTCCTCAGCTTTTTCCTTTAAATTACTAGAAGCTAACTTTTTGGCATCCTTTTGCGCTTGTTTTGTGTAAACCAACCTCCAACTCACTTCTTCAGAATTCGGAAGTGGCTCTCCATTACTGCGCTGACTCACCAATCTAACTCCTCATCGCATTCTTGGATGGGAGTTGCTAGCCCTTCTTTTATAGATTCTCCCATTCCAGGTATAGATAACAAGTAAAGAGTTTCCTGAATTGCAGACCAGTCTTTTTCCGCCAGCAGAATGGCATTACCACGTTCGCCCTGAATGATCACAGGCTTACCCTGCTCTGCAACTTGGTCTATCAGCTCTTGTAAATTATTTTGAGCATCGTTGACGGGAAGCGAAGACATCATGCTTTTGTAGCTCACGATAACTTTACTTTAGTTTATCTACGAACTTAGAGCAAAAATGCGTTGGTGTAGTCCGTCCCGTCATAGACATCGCTTGTCGTTTAATGGTGAGTCTACGCTTACCCTGAGAACTCGGATGTTCTAAACTGGAACTACGTTGTAAGCACTCAATAATGATGGCACAAATCACATTTAAGGTTGAAGCATTTTGGGATTCAGACGCAGAAGTTTGGGTAGCAACTAGTGATGATGTACCTGGATTAGTAACAGAAGCTTCTACGATTGAGGTTCTGACGCAAAAGCTGCGAGAAATAATTCCAGAACTGATCGTTATCAACAAAATTGTCCCTCCTGACTATGTGGGTTCTATCACCTTTGAGTTAACCAGCCATCGACAAGAGTTGATTAAGGTGGCTTCATAGATGGGTGCGTCGTTTACTCCTGAGTTGAAAAAGATGCTTTCAGAAGTTGGGTGCTATTTTGAACGGCAAGGCAAAGGAGATCATGAAATCTGGTACAGTCCAATTACAGATCGTCGGTTTGTTGTAGACGGAACCATCAAGTCACGCCATACCGCTAACGGAGTTTTGAAACAAGCTGGAATTCCCAAAGCCTTTTAGGGAGGTAGCAAGTAGCAAGTAAGGACGGTAGAACAGAAAAAATAGACTTCTAATCAGCAAGCTTGAGGCTGGGAACTCGGAACTTCGTGCTTTGAACTGCAATATCCGAGTTCTAAGGATCAATGATGGTAAATCAAATGTATTGGAAATGGGGCTTTAGACTATTAATCGGATTCTTCGGGCTGTGGCTACTCCTGGATCTGGGTTCTCGCATGGGAGCAGAGATTTTTTGGTTTCAGGAAGTCGGCTATCTCCAAGTATTTCTGTTGAGGGTGGTAACTCGTGGTGTTTTGTGGGTAGTCGTGGCTGGAATAACAGCTGCTTATCTACTGCTAAACCTGGCTCTCGCACAACGGCTAAAATATCCCCAGTCTTTGAAGATTGAAGAAGTTAGGCGTGAGGAAGCAGAACTGAGCAGTGAATTAAAAAACTTTCTCAGTCCTCATTATTCAAGACGCAACGAAACCCGAACACTTACGCCACAACGCCTTAAACCATTCAGATTGCGCTGGTTATTACCCCTAGCTTTCGTACTGAGCTTGTTGATCGGGTTAATCTTGGCTCACTATGGTCAAATTGCTCTTTCTTACTGGCATCCTCCAGTTAATAAAGCTAGTCAACCCATTCTTGCCCTATTTCGACCAGAGACAATTTGGCAACTGTTGAGGCAGATTGTCTCTCAAGTATGGTATTTCGGCTTAATTGGGGGAATAGCGATCGCAATCTTAATTTATCCCCAATTTTTATTAACTGCGATCGCAATTCTCTTCAGTCCCATTTTTGGGTTGATCGTATTCCAAAACTGGGCAAAGGTGCTGCAATATTTTCACCCCACCCTTTTCAACAGCACTGAGCCTTTATTTGGTCGAGATATCAGCTTTTACGTATTTTCCTTACCCTTTTGGGAACTGCTAGAACTCTGGCTAATGGGATTATGTTTGTATGGCTTCGTCGCCGTTACCCTCACTTATCTCTTGTCGGCTGACAGTTTGAGTCAGGGGATTTTCCCTGGTTTTTCACCCCAGCAGCAGCGTCATTTATCCGGTATGGGTGGCTTGTTGATGCTGGTAGTGGCTCTGAGTTACTGGCTGAGTCGTTATGAACTCGTGTATTCTAACCGTGGTGTTAGTTATGGTGCCAGCTACACGGATGTGACAGCCCAGTTGCCAGCTTATACCGTTTTGTGCATCGTGGCAGTTGCGATCGCAATTTACCTACTTTGGCGAACGTTTTTCTGGAAACCCAAATCCCAGTATCGTCGCTTGGTATTTTACGGATTAGGGGTTTATCTAGTACTAGTTGTATTAGCTGATGTTGTTGTACCTACTGTGGTGCAATATTTAATTGTTTTACCTAATGAGTTGCAACGGGAGCAACCCTACATTCAGCGGACTATCGCCTTGACTCGCCAAGCATTCGATTTAGAGGCGATCGATTCCAGAGGCTTTAACCCTCAAGGAACACTGACTGAAGCTGATATTCGAACTAATGACTTGACAATTCGGAATATTCGCCTTTGGGATCAGCGACCACTGTTAGAAACTAACCGTCAGCTGCAACAAATTCGGCCATATTATCGGTTTCCCGATGCCGATATTGATCGGTATACTCTGAAAACAGATGTCACTTCCCGCCCACCATCTGCCCCTCGAAAACCACCAGAACCTCAGCAGGAAGCAATTGAATCAACAGAAAGGCGGCAGGTACTGATTGCTGCACGAGAATTAGACTACACTGGCGTACCACAGGAAGCTCAAACATGGGTTAACCGCCATTTAATTTATACCCACGGTTTCGGGTTTACTGTTAGCCCAGTTAATACAGTTGGGCCGGGTGGGCTACCAGAATATTTTGTCAAAGATATTAGCGGTGATAGTAGCGCTCTGACAACTTCCAGTGAAGCCATTCGTGAAAGTATTCCCATTGGGCAACCCCGAATTTATTACGGTGAAATAGCCAATACTTATGTGATGACTGGCACAAGAGTTAGAGAGTTAGACTACCCAAGTGGTAGTGATAATGTTTACAACTCTTACGATGGTCTGGGTGGCGTTGAAATCGGTTCAGCATGGCGACGGTGGTTATTCGCCATGTATTTGAAAGATTGGCAGATGGTGCTGACGCGGGACTTTTTGCCAGAGACAAAGGTGCTACTGCGGCGAAATGTCAAGCAAAGAATTCGAGCGATCGCACCTTTTCTCAAATTTGACAGCGACCCTTATTTAGTAGCCGCTGCTGCTAATCAAGATTTCCCAAGTAATCCCAGTTATCTTTACTGGATTGTTGATGCTTACACAACAAGCGATCGCTATCCTTACTCAGACACTGGTAGTGAAAGTATTAATTATATACGTAACTCAATCAAGGTAGTAATAGATGCTTACAACGGCAGTGTGAATTTTTATATTGCCGATCCAAGCGATCCGATCATTGCTACTTGGTCAAGGATATTTCCCAACACCTTCAAACCGCTCAGTGCTATGCCAGTTACTCTCCGCAGTCATATCCGCTATCCTGTGGACTTTTTCAAAATTCAATCTCAGCGGTTGATGACCTACCACATGACCGACCCACAGGTATTTTACAATCGGGAAGACCAGTGGCAGATTCCTAACGAAATCTATGGCAGTGAAACCCGTCCGGTAGAGCCTTATTATTTGATTACTAGTCTACCCACTGTACCGTTTGAAGAATTTATTCTGCTTCTACCTTATACTCCCCGACAACGGACTAATTTAATCGCTTGGTTAGCGGCGCGATCGGATGGCGATAATTACGGTAGGCTATTACTATATACTTTTCCTAAAGAAAGACTGGTCTACGGCCCAGAGCAAATTGAGGCGCGGATTAACCAAGACCCAGTGATTTCTCAGCAAATTTCCCTGTGGAATCGCCAGGGTTCGAGAGCAATTCAGGGCAATCTACTAGTAATTCCCATTGAAGAATCGCTGCTGTATGTCGAGCCAATCTATCTAGAAGCCACACAGAATAGCTTACCAACGTTGGTGCGGGTAGTCGTGGCTTACGAAAACCGGATTGTCATGGCACAAACCTTAGAACAAGCATTGCAGGGAATTTTTAAACCAGAAGTCACACCAGCCCCTGCGATTATTCGTCCCTTTGAAGAAGCAGCCCCACCAGGTTAAGCCTAAATAGTTACATAGGGCGACAGTTAGCGTAGACGCGCAGCGGCTTGTCGTAAAACATCGCCATTAACAAAATTTATTGCAACAGACATAGTTTAATAGTTCAACATATGTAATAGACACTAAAAGTTAATGAACATGGTGCAAAGTAACCAACTAGAGATTCGCCACATTAGTCCTAAAGTGAGGCAGTTGATTCAAATGTACGCCGATGTTAATAACTGTACGCAACCTGAGATGTTGGAACGCATTGTTTTGGAGTGGAACGCCCAACAAAGCGAGAGCGAGCGACCGCCAGGAGACGAAGATGAATAACTTTCTGCTACAATCTTTAGTCCGCTTCTAGCGATAGGCTTTCATGAATTTGGCTCTTTAGTTGTAGAAAAACTTTCTAGAGATTGGATCTTGTTTGAGGGATTGAATAAAATCCCTCAAAGTCATCATGCTGCCCGTTAAGGTGAACTTAGGAGTGCCATTTGGAGCAACGATTCTCACTTCACCATCTTGGATCTGAATCTTATTTTTAATACTATCCCATAGAGTATCGAAGCTCTCATCATCCTTGCAACCATTGGCTTCAAGGAATCTTTGGTGTACTTCTGTTTTTAGTGCTAGTGCTTCCGCTGCTTGAGTCCGCGCCTCAAAGTGCTTAATTACATCTTCGTAAGCACTCTCTCTGAGAGTTTTGTTTTCAGCCTGAACTTGCGCTAACTGAGTTTTTATAGCTTGTAGTTGGGACGCTAAAGCGGCTGATTTCTGGTATTCAAGTTTTAAGGCTTGCTTTGCATTCGCTAACAAGGCTTTATAATCTAGCTGATCTTGATCTTGATTTTTTTCGGATTGCATTTTTATCTCTTGATCAACAGATTTTCGGTGAAAAACTCTCGTCAGTTCTATTACAAAAGCTGGCGAGAGTTCAGTAAATATTTTCTGTGTTATCTGAGTATTCGTTATTTCACCAATAATGGTGTTTCCGAGTGAGGATTCTCCTGGATACTACTCAGACTAGAACTGATGTGGGAGCGGATAGCTCGTTCATAAACACTAGTCTGCTGAGTGCGTACCCCTACAGCCTGATATATTAAGTTAACATCTGGGAATTCAGACCAATACATCAAAAAAATGTCTTTAGCTGGAGTAATAATTTCATAATTATTCTCTTGTCTTTTCTTTCTGAGCTTACAATTATTTAGTTGCAATTTTTGTCTGAATAGTTGTTCAAATTCTGAAATTAAATCTGAAGTAGTTTTCATGGTTTATACACGTTAAAACGTGTTAATGATGCAAAGACTATCTTGTGATACTACTGAGTATGACACTTCAGATACCTCTTACAATATAGTGTATCAGTTATCCGGTATTTGAGGATTTCAAGTTTATCTTTGCGTACTCCTTTGGTGATTTTGCTATGTGCGTAGCGTCTTTAAGAGTTGCGGTACTAGCATCCTGTATAAGTTAAGTACAACCGCTAAATCATAGCTTTGGGGGCATTCAGTACCTACAGGCTACAGCCTGGGACTTCAAGACCTTCTGCAAAGCTGATTAATTCCAAGTAATCTGGATTTTCCAGCAATTTTTTGGCTGCTAGCAATCCGGCAATGCTCCAAGTTTGATAAATTCTAGCTTCTTTGCCAATCAAACGACCATTGTTGCCATCGTAGTATTCCGGAAATTGATCCTTAAATAAACGCCTTTCGGCAATGGCTATAGCTGCTTGAGCAAGTTCTGTTCGACCTGCTTTCATTGCCGCAGCGGTAAATAACCACAGTAAAACGGGCCAGTTACCACCGTTGTGATAAGACCAAGCCCTGTTCTTAGAGTCACATCCTGTAACAATTCTCCACTCTAAACCTTCCAAAGCTGGAAAGCAGATTTTAACAGGCATATAGCCGATCAAGTCTTGCCACCGTTGGGCAAATAAATTCATAATGCTTTGAGATTCTTTTTCACTGGCTAAGGAAGCTAAGATTGACATCAGATTTCCCAGAGCAAAAAAGCGAAAATCTATTCGTCCCGGCCCCAAATTTCCCGCTAGATATCCTCCAGTTTCGGGCAACCACTCGGTCAACCAACTGGGAATTGATTCTGAGTTGATGTTGAATTTATTAACAATTTCTTTACCAAATTCGTTATCTTTGTAACGATAAATTTCCCCCAATCGCTTCAGGTCTAGCCAGTAATAGTTGCGGATATGATATTTCAAAGATCCCAATCGCCTATTGACTTTGCCAAGGTAGCTATCGCCATCCCCATCTGGTAAAAGCAATTCACTAGCAGCCCTGAGAGACGCATAGAATAACACCTGAATTTCTAGAGGATGTTCGTAGACTCCCATGCGACGGTCAATCATAAACGCGCCATCGGGAACTAACATTGTTGGATACATGGAAAAGCGATGTACCAAGCAAAGATCCAAAATTAACTTGATTCCTGCTTGAAAATCTGGCTGACGCGCTAGAGTCAAATCGCCTGTAGCTTTTTCATAAGCCCGTAGCAAGAGAATCCACCACATACAAGAATCAATTGGGGGAACACGAGCGATCGCCAGTTCACCAAAATCAGCGACCAAAAATTCCTCATTCCCATTACAATGTACCTTGAAACTTGCAGGCATTAATCCCGCTCCTGGTTCAAAGCAATCTATCTGCTTTTCATGACTTTGTAATTTCAGTGTTTCTACTAAGAAGTTACGCACAATCTCTGCTTTGCCATACATCAAAAACACCAATGCAGAGGGGACAAAATCGCGGAGGAAGCACTGGTCATAATTGAGTGCATCTGACTCCGGATCGTGGGCGGCTACAGTCCCAATGGGTTTTCCCTGGTAATAAATTATCGACTCTTCCAACAATTCCCAGGCTTCTGCTTCCAGCAGACTGTTCTTATCGATCGCGCTAGTCATGGGCGTTTAATTCCACTAATGGTATGTATCGGCTCAATTGTGGAAAGTACGCAAGCCTTACCTCAACGAAGAGGCAGGGGGAAGGGGGCAGGGAGCAGGGGGAAAAGGAGAAACTTTCTCCCCAGCAAAGCGCACCCTGCCCCAATTCCTCTTTTCCCTCCCCCTTGCTCCCTGCTCCCTGCTCCCTTGACTCTTTTTCAAGCTGACCAGCTTTCTCGGAAGTCAGCATAGAGAGTCAATCCACCATCTACAAATAGGGTTTGTCCGGTGATGTAGGCGGCTTCATCCGAAGCTAAAAAAGCTACTGCGGCTGCCATCTCCTCTGAGGAGCCAGCACGCCCCATTGGGATGTGACTTTCCACGATCGCCTTTTTTTCGGGGTCATCTATCCAGGCTTGATTTATTGGCGTGACTGTTGCTCCGGGGCCAATGGCGTTGACACGAATACCTCGGCTGGCATATTCCAATGCCAAGCTTTTGGTCAGGTTTTCCATACCGCCTTTGCTAATGGAATAACTGATATACATCGGTCGCGGAATAATTTCGTGAACGCTGGAAATATTAATAATCACCCCCGGACGATTAAGAGACAGGAGGTGTTTAATAGTTTCACGGGCGCAGAGATAAGCACCCCGGAGATTGACTGCAATTACCCGGTCAAATTCTGCTGTAGTAACTTCGTGGGATGGACTTTCTGTTTGAATGCCAGCATTGTTGACTAGAATATCTAAACTGCCAAATTCCTTTACTACGGTGTTGACCATCTCAACAATGTCTGATTCTTGGGAGACATCTCCCTGAATCAGTAGGGACTTCACACCACAATTTTCGATATTTCCGCAGGCTTTTTGCAATGCCATCTCTTCTGTATCTGCCGCAGCTTCAGGGCTTTTGCGGTAGTTGATAGCGATGTTGCACCCTTGTTGAGCGAGTCTGATAGCGATCGCTTGACCAATACCTGAAGTTGCACCTGTAATTAAAGCATTCTTTCCTTTTAAGCCTATCATATTTCCTCCCTAAGCTGCCCTTGCTTGAATTTGCATTCAGTCAAACAATTTTGGATTTTAAATTATTCTTTTCAACATCCCAAGTTGGCACTGTCAACCCCCTAAAGATGGAATTCAAAATTAAAAATAAGTCTTTCCTGATTTTGAATTTCTGATAGTATTTGACGAAATCTCTGCTACAGATAAATTAGTAGGGGCGTACAGATTTCATTGGTGTCAACTTAACGTGAAAGCCAGTCTAAAAAAAGCTTTTAAAAATTATCTCTTACCTCGTTCCCAGTCGGAGATTGGGAATGCTTGTCGTTAGGGCTGCCGCCTCTCTTGCTGGCGGCAGAGCCGCTAGGAGTAACATTTCCAGACTCTTGCTGGAAACGAGGTTTAGCTTAGAGTTGACACCAATGTACAAATGTAAGCCCCTACAGTTGAAAATGGTATTAGTCCCTAGCGCAAATTCGCTGGCACATTTTCAGGAACTACCCAGTAATAAATAGTTTTGCCCTCTACATTCAGCGTTTGCTGTGGTTTCCAATCGCCCATATCGAAGGCGTGGGAGACAATGCGAGTCCCAGGTTTGAGTTCACTCAATAGCTTGGGACGAAGTTTGGCGTTGACCTCTGGCAGTAAGTAAAGTGTAACTACTGTTGCTTCACTAAAGTCAGTGGTGAACAAATCTTGCTGGACAAACTTCACGCGATCGGTTACCCCTGCCTTTTGGGCATTCTCATTAGCTTCTTGGATGCGTTCGGGATTAATATCTATGCCGACACCGCGCGTACCAAACTTTTGTGCCGCAGTATTGACAATTCTCCCATCACCACTACCAAGGTCGTAAAGCACATCATTCTTACCCACTTTTGCCACTTGCAACATTGCATCTACCACTGGCTGTGGTGTAGGTACATAGGGAACATCGCCAGGGCGTTCTTGTGGTTGAGTTGTGGGAGTTGTAGCAGCTGGTGTTTCGGTTTCGGTCTGACCCGTCAAAGTAGAAGGTTGTGTCCCGGCTTCTAAGTCTGTCCCTTGCGGTGTACACCCAGCAATTCCCAAGCCGGTAATACTAACCCCTGTAACCATTAGAAATAGAATTTTTTTGAAGTTCATGAATTTTCTCCTTGATTGAGTAGCTTGTGGTCAGTAGTTAGTAAAACAACTGATAGTCATGAAATTTTGAATTGCTTTGAGTTGCACAATCCAAAATCCAAAATTGGATTAAGTCCTACGTTGGCGATAGTTATTCCAGAACAACACGGGGATACCTGCTGCTACAGCGAAAACACCTGCGACTGCTCCCACACCTGTATAAACCAAACTGGAATAAAGCAGGTAACCGCAGACCGCACAAAAGAGTAATGGTGTGAAAGGGTAAAATGGCACGCGGAATGGGCGCACTATGTGGGGTTCGCGAATTCGCAATACCAGCAGTGATATGCCGGAAAGCAAGAAGAAAAACCAAAATATCGGGGCGGTGTAATCCACCATTGTTTCAAAGCCTTTGCGGGTGAGCGTGCCTAAAAAAACCAGTGCTAAGGCGATCGCAGCTTGCAACAATAAGGCATGAGTAGGACTGCTTGGACGTTGTTGCCAGCGTCCCATAAAACCAAATAGCGAAAAATCCTGTCCCAGAGCGAAATTAGTCCGTGCTCCGGTAAAGATTGTGGCGTTGGTTGCTCCCAAAGTAGCGATCGCAATCAATACACTAATGAACAAGGCTCCCGGTTCGCCCCAAAGAGAGCGCATTAAATCTGCGGCTACTGCTTCTGACTGGGCCATGTTTGTTAATCCCAGTCCCCGCAGGTAAGCCAGATTGATCAGTAAGTAAATGGCAGTGATGATGCCAATACTCCACATTAGCGATCGCACTATATTACGTCGTCCATCTTGAATTTCTGCCGAGATGTAAGCCGCTTCATTCCAACCGCCGTAGGAAAGCAACACAAACACCATCGCTAGCCCCCACGTTCCTGATGATGCAGATTCTACAGGGGCGGCAGTAGCAGAATTAGGAATGGCGGTAAGCCCAAGAATTACTACCAGCAACAAACCCAGAACTTTCGCAGCACTCAGCAAATTTTGCGTCCACTTACCCTGTTGTAAACCGATGATGTTCAAAGCAGTTAAAAGTGCGATCGCTATGGCTGCATAAATAGAAGACGAAAACGTTCCTAGCCGCCATATCTGAGAAACATAATCGCCAAAAACAAATGCCAACAGGGCAATAGAACCAGTTTGAATTACTGTCATTCGCGCCCAGGCAAATAAAAAGGCGACTCCCCGCCCGAATGCACGCTTCAAATAATAGTAAACACCTCCAACGTCGGGATAGACAGTCGCCAACTCTGCATAGCAAAGCGCTCCTACCAGAGATACCACACCACCAATTAGCCAAAAAAGCAGTACAGCAAAATCACTACCTGCTTGATTTGCCACTAAAGCCGGGGTTTGAAAAATCCCCGCTCCGATGACAATTCCGACAATCAGAGCTACTGCATCTGGTAATGTCAGCGATGGCTTGGGTGCTGCTACTTGATCTGTTGCTGTCTGCTGAAGCAAACTGTAGTCTTTACGTCTACTCACATTACTCCCTTATTAGTGTTGAGTGGGGACTTGCCGCTTTGTTTCATCTTTTTTTGCACTGTTTTACCTAATATCTCTATAGTTCAAAACAAATGTGACTCAAAAATGACAATCATCAGTGATATGTCTTCAAACGGTAATATCCATCTCGCCACATTCAGATCAATCTCCCTAGAGCGATCGCTTCAATTTCTCTTGCTAGACAACATCTATGCTTGTCAGAACAATGGCAATTTAATCTGGAACAAGGAACCATGTCCCAGTTCCCTGTTAATTCCCGAATGTCCACCTTCTACCTCCGATTTTTATCAGAAGTATTTACATTGTTAGTTTGTATGAATTCTGGTAATAGGCTAGAAAATATTACTAAATAAAACGTCTTCCGTGAGTGGTATTTATAGTAATCTAAAGAATGATTGACTAATAGCGGGTAATCGTGCTTTGCTTTATCAAGCAGCTAGAGACAGCGATCGCTTAAAACTTCATTATCTAGTAAGGGTGCACATCTGTGCGCCCCTACTAGATAATGAAGAATAATTCAGAATTGATCAACCTTTTGGTGGGGAGATTCACTTATCACCACTTTCTTATTGGCCGCTAAATACATGTTAATTGAGGACTTAAACCCCTTGATTCATGAGCTTTTTCGTTCAAAAACATTCTGGATTATGGCTTATAAATCCTGAGTTATTTATTGATAAAAATCTTTTGTTAGTCTTAATGCTTTAATATCTGCTGCTGGGAAAAAGTAGAATATCTATTAATTCGCCCATGATCAAACCCAATACGGCTAGTACTGTTAAAATCCAAAATGAATCTAGCTTATTGAAACCAGCAAAACGCATTTCCAAATCAGCTAAAAGTGTAGTTGCTAGGGGTATGAGAAAAAGCCTTAATAATAACGACCAAGTTGCTACTAAAGCAATTGATATACTTAAAAATAATATAACAACTAAGGTTTGAGAGCCAAATTCAACTAAACGCTCTAACCAAGAAATACTTTTCCGCACTACAGCTATAACCATAGCAGCTACAAAAGCTCCTACCAACCAAATAATATGATGAGCAGCAAGATACCATCCCAGGAGAGTGTAAGCCAACCATAGTAGTACTAAAGGCATCAAAGGAATCCTATTAAAAAATTCCACATTCATACTGCCAGAGCTTATAAAAATACCGAGTTGATATCTTAATTATAGTCAAAGTTGTTAACACCCCAATTTCTAAATATACTAACTTTGCTCAGGATATTCCTCTATCTACAGAACAGATTTAAGGACATCCTCTTTCGTCGTGACAATATATTTCTTCGGGAATCTGAGCCTTAGATGCCTATAAGGTCTATAGCAACAACAGCTTGTTAAATTGTAAAATTTATACATAGTAATCTAATTTTACTTGGTTTGATGCGATCGCTTGTAGCTTAAAGATCAGACAATTAAGCTTATCCCGCAATCAGAATATATTAGTTATACGTATATTGGTTCAAAAAATAGTTACATTTAAAACAGAGTATTGCTATTTTAAGAACAAGGGTACTAGATTTGAAAATACTAGGATGTATAAGCAAATTGATTTTGACTCTCAGCTATTTGCCATGAAATTTAATAAAGAGGTGGTTACAATTCACTGTGTACAACTTTGACAACTGTCCACAATACTGTTGCACGTCTCAAGCTCATGGTAATATTATTTTACTGTCAGGAGATATTATTTTATACATTAAATTGTACCCATGCGGAAACAGCTAGTTAGGTGTGCTACCTCCAAAAAACAAAAACTTATTCAACCCACCCAGAAAATCAACAAAAGCGCCAATGTACAAGGCACAGAGCTTTTGAAAGTCTGCTTATATAAGATACTAAAGAGCTAAAAAAGCCCTTTTTTAGGAACCATTACAGCCAGCTAAGAAGGCATAAAACCCTCATAAAATGGCAAAAAATTAGACAAGAGTAAATAGACAATTTTTGACGCAATGTCAATTGCTTTTTGTATATGTAAAAAGATCAAAAAGCCCAATTTTTGTTGCCAATAAAAAATTGAAATTGTGTGTTTTATTTAGATATTGATAGTCTTTGTACTTAGTTACCCATATATAAAAGTCCTATTTGATGGGTGAAAACTTAAGCTACTTTCGACCAAATGAGGCAAACACTTAAATTGAACAAACGATTTAATACTGCTAAATCAATCCTGATTTAGTAACGACTCGATTATTAACAACGTAAGCAGGAGTAACAGGAAAAACATGAATATCATTGTTCGTTTGTTTGGAGCGATCGTTCTTCAAATATCTGCGTTCGCTGCGATGTCTAGTATGGCAATGTCTGACGACAAGCCCTTACGTGTCTATACCCAGGAAACTCCTGCTGTTTCTGAACGGAAAACAACACAGAGGATTTGCTCTTTAGATCCGATTGAGGATTTATTACCTCCACCACAAACCAAGGCAAGTAATACTTTGCTTTCTTACCTTGCTGAACAGGGTTTTACACAGAATCAAGAAGGCTCTTGGGTGTGTTATGCGAACGATCCTAAAAAAGAAGGGCGTTACTTTACCCTCTTTAAGGTTAAACAAGTTGATGGCAGGCTCATAGCAAGTTCTTTCCTAGATGAGGGCAATCTGATTCAGGGACAGGAAAATCGTAGTTTGGACTTCTTTATGATGCTGATTAAGCGTCATATGAATACTAGTCAAGAGAACCGTCAAGGTATACGTAGGTATTTAGAAGCCTTTGTTTCCTTAGTAAAGGAAGGGAAGATCAAACCCACACGTCGTGGGTTTCTTTTCGACCAACCAAACCGGGCATTGGTCTTATATCACACACTCTCATCAGGAAATCTCAAAGGTACCGGAATCACGATCAACATTTATTTACCTAAGAGTTGAACTTGTCAAAAGAGGCAGGGGAGCAGGGAGGAAGGGGGAAAACTGAGACAGAGCTTGTACTCCGCCCCAGTAAGAACGCCCTAGAAGGGCGGGGCAACTCTTGGAGACGCTCCGCGAACGTACCCATGCTCCGCAACACTTGGCGCAGAGGGGAAGGGCTTGTTCCCCCTGCTTCCTGCCCCCTTCCCCTCTGCCTCTTCGGTGACTGGAGAGTTGGGAATGAATTTTCTGCCAATCCCCAATCCATGTTGACCAAGCAGAGGAACGCTGTTTACAGACTCGATGAGTCTGCCCTATCGTTGCGACTTGTTGAATTTATAGAGCTATTAATATCGACCCTACGGACTGAAACAGGGACGTGACTAATGAAATCGCTGTCATTTAGTGGAGGTGCATCTTGCCTAAATCAATCGTTCAAAGAATTGCGATGCCGAAAGGGGTTCGCTTTGCGACCATCTTATTCTCATCTGTTGCAGTAGTAATCACTACATGTCAATCTGCTTTTGCACAGCTCAATATTGGACGCTATGGTATCCAACAAGGACTGGAGTATGAATATCTCCAGTACCAAATCAATAACCAGAATCTGAGCCAGATGCGAGTTATTCCTGCATGTGATGTGGGATTTGGTCTGACCTGCAATAAAACTGGATCGGTAATCCAGCGATTACTAGATTTAAACGGTGGGGCTAGCTATCAAAACCTCCTGATACGAGCAGCTGGTGGGGAGAAAAACTTCCAGAATTTCGCTAGCTTTTACGGTAACAATCCCAATCTCTCTGCGGTGCCTTTCGCCTCATTTTGGAGAAACGGATCGCCTGCAATCATGGATGAATCTCAATACCTTCTTGGACAACGTTTTGGTCGCAACCCAGTAGAAGGACTCGGACTTGTAACTAAGCAGTTCTACTGGTCACCATACTCAGAGGCCAATAAATCGGTCAGTCTGCGTAATGGATTACTAGACTTGAAATTGTCATATGGACGACTGCTCTTTGAGGAAGCCTCAAAAATTTCCAACATTCAGGAGCAGATTAAGTCTCTAGGTTTGTCGCCAGAGATGACAAATTTTTATTTAGATAAAATCTCAACAGGCCTGGATGCGTTGAGTTCTGGAGATCGGAACCAACTCCAACAGAGGATTTTTGAAGTACTATCCTTTCCATACTCCGAAGATGGTGGGGAACTCGGACGCCCCAATAACGCAATTCCACAAGAATTTAGTCAGCTCTTGGGAGAAGATGTCCCAGGAGATATGTTGCTGAGTGGTAATCCGGTAGCGTTGGACGCAGAAGCAATAAGTCTCGATACTTTTCCTGGCTCTGTAGGAGATGTTTTGGTACAAGACAGTCCTGATTTTCCACTCTGGCCAATAGTCGGAGTTGGGGTTCTTGGTTTAGTTCTGCTTCTACTACTGGATGGCGATAGTTCTTCATCTCAAGCATCTGTTCCTCCGACAGATACACCTACACCTACACCTTTGTCTCTCACCAGCAAAGGCGAATGCGATTTGACTCCTAGTGGTAATGGTTCTGATCACACACAGATCATTGAGATTCCGTGTAATCTTACTCCTAAAACTCCTACGGAAGTAAAGAAGGTAGTGGAGCCATCAATGATCAAAGCGCTTGTATTGCTAATTGTTCTATTATGTATAGTTCGTTACAAACATCGGTCTTTAAAAATTCGTAATGACGCTCGAATAGTCGCTAACGCTACGCTAACGTAATTCTTACAGTAGCTTTCATTTATTTCAGGGCTTACACAACTGGCACATATATTTTCTGTTATGGGAACCAAGAACGGAGCCGGAGACGCTCCGCTCTGGACAACCTTTACTAAGAAATAAATATGACGCTTGTGTAAGTCTTAGTATTGTTAACGAGGCTGTTGTGATGAAAGTTGCGTTAGCGTTCGCGGAGCGTCTCGTAGAGAAGCTTACCGTTCGCGTAGCGTTCCTAAGGAAAGGTTTCGCCTGTTAATCTGCGGCCAATTCACTACATTCCACCAATTATTTAAATACTCAGCCCGACGGTTGCGATATTTTAGGTAATAAGCATGTTCCCATAGATCATTACCCATAATCGGATATAAACCGTCGGTAATCGGGTTATCCTGATTTGCTGTGGTCACGATCTGGAGTTGATTTTGAGGATTGCGTACTAGCCAAACCCAGCCACTACCGAAACGAGCGGCACCTGCTGCGTTAAACTGTTTTTTAAAGGCATCAAAACTGCCAAAAGTTTGGTTAATTTCTTGAGCGATCGCTCCGGATGGTTGTCCACCACCTTCGGGACTCATAAGTTGCCAAAAAATTGTGTGGTTGAGGTGACCACCACCGTTATTACGTACCTTTGTCCGAATATTTTCAGGTACGCTGTTCAAATCCACTAGTAAAGCTTCAACACTTCTTTTTTGTAAATCTGGATACTGCTTCAATGCATCATTTAAGTTATTGACGTAGCTAGCGTGGTGTGCATCATGATGCAATTTCATCGTTTCAGCATCAATAGCTTTTCCTAGCGCTCCATAAGCATAAGGCAATGGTGGTAGCTGTGCGGGAGAAGCACTTAGTGACCTATTAGGATAAGCTACAGGGGGAAATGACCTAGCAGCTGTTGGTGTTGGTGTAGAAGATTGTGCCTCAGCTATTAGTACTGGTTCATAAGAAATTACCAGAATTGTTAGCACAATTGTTGTGAAGAAAAAAACTATCCTTTCTCGCCAAAACCGTATCATAAATTCTATCCTCTAAATCAATAATATTTGGCTTGTAATTTGTTCATGGACTGTTGTTTTGCAGCCCAATTAAGCCAAATATATTTTACCTTAGCTGTCAAGTAATTCGAGCAAAAATACTCAATATAAGAGAATTAATTACTGCCAATGCTTGGGGTCATTTACACGCACTTCAAAAGCCCTATGTTCAGTGAAAACCCTCTACTAGATAAGCTTCCAATGCAAAAATAATTCATTTAAAATTTTTGTAATAAATATAACTTAAAAGTAATATAGCTTTAATGTCTAAAAGTTTTTAATAATATTTTTCTATATATTCTAACATAAAAGTATCTAGTTTTAAGGACAATATCTAATTTATTCCCTAGGGTATATAACTTAAAATGACAAGCAAAACTCTTGACAGATATAGCTGAAGTTTTATTCTGCTAAACCTATAATTAAAACCTTGTGAACATTAAAATTTGAATTACTGACAAATGTGTAGTGATTTTGAACTGATTAAAATACAGAACATTGAAAAAGTCATAATCAATACGTTCTCTACGAGAGGCTCTTGCTAGCTTGCTTCTCTGCAAGAGTAGGCGGACTCGCTACCACTGTACTATCAGTGGAGGATTCAAACCTACCAATGATAGCGATAGGAGAAAACGAATCTACGCCCCCTAGCTAGCGGAAAGTTAGCTATCAAGAGCCTTTGGTAGGGGTGTCTTGAAGAATACTAAATCTTTGATTTAGTAGAGGTGTGAAAATAGTTTTGTGTTCAGGTGCTCGCAGACTCGCTACCTTTATTCAAATTTGGATTCATGCCTAATTTAGGCTCCTGAATCAGGAATTATTTATGGAGCAACCCAATCCATCAGTATCATTATTTTCCAATAATTGTTGATATCTACATCTATAATATGGACGATTTTTAGATTTGTCATAATTAATGTAAAGTCAAGTCTTATTTCTAAAATTTTGCTAAATTTACTTTTTTAAAAATGTCTATATATTCCAAAGTCAAGAGTACTATCAACCTAAATTGTATGAAACACTAATAGGTCGGATCTTTTTTCAAATATCTAGTTAGTTACCCCACTATCACAAATGAAGACACTAAAGATATATAGCAAAAGGTAAATAATATGTATCACGATCAAATGTTGCCAAAAACTGTAGCAGCCAATAGTAATTTACATCAAGTAATTGTGAGTGAGGCACAAAAGGATCAATCACAAACACATGAATTAACTATTACTGATATAGCAATATCTTTATCTCCTGTTGGTTTTATAATTAGTTGGATAGTCTTTTTCGTAATCTTGCGAAAAATCCGGGCGTTTTTAGATGATAAAATGGTGTTTTCCATTAAAGGTATACAGAAACTTCCCTGTAAAAACTGTCGTTTTTATTCCAATAACCATTATCTAAAATGTGCTGTAAACCCTTCTATTGTTCTTACCGAAGAAGCAGTTAATTGCTCTGAATACTCACCTGGCAAGAAAAATTTTCCCTCAAAAAGTTCCTTTGACTAGGAATAATAATTATCAATCTGATGCCCTAAAGTTTTGTACTCTCCTGTATGTGGACTTGGTGGTCGCGTTTCTCGTTTTGCCGCTCTTTTTACCTCTGCTGGATCATAATTTTTCTGCCATTATTCTGAGATGTTTGGTTTCATCCTCTTTAGAATTTGCCAACAGTCTCATAAAATTCGCGGCTACACAAACAGGAGCTACACCTCCGTAAGCTAAGAGAAAATAAAGCTTTTGTAACCCGCGTGGTGCGCGTTGGCGTTGGCGTTGGCGAAGCCTCTCGTAGAGAAGCCTCTCGTAGAGAAGCCTCTCGTAGAGAAGCCTCTCGCAGAGAAGCACAGCGCAAGCGCGATAGGCGGGTTTTGCCTGTGTAGACGCGGTTTCTAACCGCCTTTTTTAAGGTTAAGTTGGCTCGAACCCTCATTAATGAGTGGTTGAACTCCGTAAAAATTACTTGTTTAGCAAACCCCAAAGGAAGAAATAGGTATTCTTGCAATGCGATAAGAGTAGATCATAGACTAGCGATCGCTTCGGCAACTAGCTTAGAAACAAAGGGCAAAATAGCCTGACTCTTAGCCTGGGCTTTGCCTTCAGTAAATACCACTAAGAGGTAAGGACGCTGTTCTGGTAACTCAATATATGCGGCATCATGACGAACTTGACTTGTCCAACCTGCCTTTGACCAAATTTGAGCATTTTCAGTCAGTCCACCACCTAAAAAACCTGTCACCTGATTTTCCTCAGTGTCAGTGGGCAAATCGTTGAGAGTCCGTTTGAGCAAAGCCATCATTGCTTGCGATCGCCCACTGGAAACCGCCACTCCACCTACAATACTATGCAGTAACCTAGCGATCGCATTTGTTGTTACCATATTACGATTTTCCAGTAACTCTCCCACAAACGCCCGTTCCCGTCCATAGGGGCCATCACCCCAAGTTTTCTGGCAGACGTTAATCGTCTCCATTTCTTCCCAACCTAAAGATTGGTAATAGCGGTTAACAATATTACGCTGATATTTCCAAGTTTCAAAGGGCCCGGTTGGTAATTCTGGCCCTGAGGTGGTACCGCTCAAAATATCCACAACCAAGCTGGTAGCATCATTACTAGAATCAACAATCATATCTCGCAAGGCTCGCTCCAACTCCTTGGAGGTTTGACTCATGCCTTTTTCTAGCCATTCATTCACCGCCACCAAGTAAAATAGCTTGACTACACTGGCGGGATAAATCCGCTCAACACCGCGATAAGTAAAACCACGGACTGGGTGATCCCAAAAAGCCTTGGGAGTCAACGCCCCACCAGTATTTACTAGCACTGGTGGATCGTAAACCACCCAAGTCAGGGCAATTTGATTTCGGGCTAAAGTCGGAAATGCTGCCCAAGTTGCATCTAAAATGCCATTACCAAGATTTTCGAGTTGTTCGTCTTTATTAAAAAAAATCATTCTCTAAATAATGTCCTTTAATCTAAAATCCAAAATGGTTCGACTGAGCGAAGCCGAAGTCCAAAATCCAAAATCAGGGGAGTATGAGTGTTTAGCTGACCTGAATGTATATGATTCTCCTGAATGTACACGCTTGGCAACTCAAGCCGCATCTGGGCGGCATTTGTGGGTAACATCAAATCATCAAACTTCAGCGGTTGAGGTGTATTTATGTGAAGATGACTATCCGGGATGGGTATCCTTTTCAGATTTTGATTCATTACAATCTGCTACTGTACATTATCAGGCTGCAACATTTTCTAAATCTGAGATTCAAAAATTGCTAGCAGAGGTCATCGCCTTTACCCAAAAAGCGATGCAACAATCCAATTATTACCTTTGGGGTGGTACGGTTGGGCCAAATTATGACTGTTCGGGGTTGATGCAGGCGGCATTTGCTTCTGTGGGTATTTGGTTACCTAGAGATGCCTATCAACAAGAAGGATTCACTCAACCAGTTACTATTGCAGAATTAACAGCCGGGGATCTAGTATTTTTTGGAACTAGCCAAAAAGCAACTCATGTCGCGCTTTATTTGGCGGATGGTTATTACATTCATAGTTCTGGCAAAGATCAGGGACGGGATGGGATTGGGATTGATATTCTCTCGGAACAGGGAGATGCTGTTAGTCAGTCCTACTATCAGCAGCTGCGGGGTGCTGGTAGAGTTATCAAGAGTTACGAACCACAGAGACGCTGAGGGCGCACAGGTATATGAGGAGTGGGAAGGTTTATCAAGGGTTGAGTGAAGAGAATGGGGCGATTTCAGCTATTGTCCCAGATGTTTCGGTGGTGGTGCCGATACATGACGAGGTGGAAAGTTTGCCGCTTTTACTAGAAGCGATCGCATCTACTTTATCCTCTAGTCAGGTAAATTATGAAATCATCTGTGTAGATGATGGTTCTACAGATGGTTCCGGGGATTTTCTCAAGAAAGAGGCGCAAATCCGCACTGATTTAAAGGCGGTGATTTTGCGTCGCAACTACGGACAAACTGCGGCGATGGCTGCTGGGTTTTACTATGCAGTCGGTAAAGCGATTGTTACTTTAGATGCTGATCTCCAGAATGACCCGGCTGATATCCCCATGTTATTAGCAAAGCTGGATGAGGGTTACGATTTAGTGAGCGGTTGGCGGCAAAAACGCCAAGATGGTGCCGTCAATCGGTTACTCCCTTCCAAAATTGCCAATTGGCTAATTCGCCGCACTACTAGCGTGAATATTCATGACTATGGCTGTTCGTTGAAAGCCTATCGTACAGAATTGTTGGCAGATATGAACCTGTACGGCGAACTACACCGTTTTTTACCAGCTTTGGCGTACATCGAAGGAGCTAGAATTACCGAAATACCTGTGCGTCATCATGCCCGTCGCTTTGGCCGTAGTAAATATGGGATTTGGCGGACATTCCGGGTGTTGATGGATTTGTTAACAATTCTGTTTATGAAAAAATTCCTCACCCGTCCAATGCACGTTTTTGGGCTGTTGGGATTGATTTCAATGGTTTCGGGAACAGGGATTGGAATTTACTTGACTTTCGTCAAATTGGCTTTAGGTGAGATGATTGGCAATCGCCCTTTGCTAATTTTGGCCGTTCTCCTGCTAGTAACTGGTGTGCAGTTGTTTTGCTTCGGTCTTTTGGCAGAATTACTAATGCGTACATACCATGAATCCCAAGGGCGGCCTATCTATCGCGTGCGAGAAGTAGTAGCAAAAAAGGTTAAGTAACGTAACAATAGTAATGATTAGTTATTAGTCATTGGTCATTGGTCATTAGTAAATAGTTAAGAGTAAATACTTGGTTGACTCTATACAAATGACAAAAAACTCATTAAGTTGCATCTACCTTGAAAGCATTTAATACCTTTGATACCGAACTGCGGCGCAACCTGCTGATTTTATTTACAGCAGGTTTATTATTCTGGTCAAGCATGTCTTCGCTTTTACCAACGCTACCGCTTTATATCGATGATGTAGGCGCAAGTAAGCAAGAAATTGGGATTGTGATGGGCAGTTTTGCCATTGGGTTATTGCTAACTCGCCCGATGCTGGGACGGTTAGCCGATGAACGTGGTCGAAAAATTGTCTTGTTGATTGGTACGATAGTAGCTGCGATCGCACCCTTTGGTTATTTGGCAACCCAATCTCTTGGGCTATTAATCTTGGTGCGGATTTTTCACGGCGTTAGTGTTGCCGCTTTTACCACTGGCTACAGTGCTTTAGTCGCAGATTTAGCTCCCACTGAAACTCGTGGCGAAATCATTGGTTACATGACCCTAGCAACTCCCCTTGGTTTAGCAATTGGCCCTGCCTTGGGTGGGTATTTGGAAGCTACAAGTGGTTACGGGATATTATTTCTCTTGTGTGCAGAATTGGGTTTTGTCGCTCTGTTGGGGATTGTACAAGTCACGAATCCGCCAGTGCAGACACAACAGCAAAATAAAGAAAACGATGTCTACGACGGGCTACGCCTACGCAACTTTTGGCAAATTTTGGGCAGTCCAGGGGTGAGAGTTCCAACGATAGTTATGTTGTTGGTTGGTTTGTCCCTCGGTGCTGTACATACTTTTGTGTCGTTATTCCTCAAATCCACTGATGTGGACTTCAATGGTGGACTGTTTTTTACAGCTGCGGCAATTTCTAGTTTTAGTATCAGGGTGTTTGCTGGTAAGGCAAGCGATCGCTTTGGTCGTGGTTTATTTATCACATTTGGTATTTTTTGCTACGTTTTAGCCTTAATACTGCTGTGGCAAGCTCACAGTGCGATGTTTTTCTTACTGGCTGCGATCGCTGAAGGTGCTGGTGGTGGTACACTCATCTCCATGATGGTCACGATGATGGCAGACCGCTCACTGCCACAAGAACGGGGTCAAATTTTTGCTATATGTATAGCTGGACTTGACCTAGGAATTGCGATCGCTGCTCCTCTTCTGGGTACCATCGCAGAACTTGTAGGCTACCGCGATATGTTTGGCTATGGTGCTGCGATCACTTCTGTTGCACTTGTCATCTTCCTCACCCAGTCGAGCAAAGACCTATCCAACTCCCTGCGCTTTGCATTAGGTCGCGCTCCTGATGCTTATGCCTTGAACAACTTAAAAGTTAGGAGTGAGGAAATTTAATTCCTCACTCCTAACTTTTAACTCTTAGCCTTGTAAAACGGGCGAGGAGGGATTCGAACCCCCGACACCGTGGTCCGTAGCCACGTGCTCTAGTCCACTGAGCTACACGCCCTCATCGACAATCTATATTAACACTTCTAATTAAATGACGCAAGAGAATTTTCCATCTAATTTTGCCAACTTAACCCATTTAGATCACCAAGGACAGGCGCAGATGGTAGATGTGTCTGATAAAGCACCCACCATCCGCCAAGCAGTAGCCGCTGCCAATGTGCGGATGTTGCCAGCTACCTTCGCTGCCATTCAAGCCGGAAACGTGCCAAAGGGGGATGTGTTGGCAACTGCAAGATTGGCTGGGATTATGGCAGCCAAGCAAACAGCCAGTTTAATTCCTCTGTGTCATCCCTTGCCTTTGCAAAAAATTGCAGTCGAGATTATACCCGCTCCGCAACTACCTGGTTATCAAATTCAAGCCACAGTCAAAACCAAAGCTGAAACTGGTGTAGAGATGGAAGCCTTAACTGCCGTTTCTGTGGCTGCCCTAACTTTATACGATATGGCAAAGGCTTTAGAAAAGTCGATTCAAATTGAATCAATTCGTTTAATCAGTAAGAGTGGCGGGAAATCAGGAGATTATTCCCCGCCAGAGCAATAAGCTACTGTATCCCACCTATAGCTTTGTTGAGATCGGTTGGGCTTTCAAACTCTTCATCTTCTGGCAGTTTCTCTAACAGAGATATAATCCCCTTATCTGCTCCTTGCTTTTTAGCGTGCTTGATCAAATCTTGCTTATTCGCGGGATAGTCAACACCTTTCAAGTGTTTTTGTATTTCAACTGGGTTTGCCTTAGCCATTTTCATCCCCTCTAAAGGTTCTTTCCATCTTCACAAGTGGATGTATTTGCTCCCTCTATCAAAAAGATGAATCATTTTTAACTGAGAAAGATCAAAAGGTCATCCACCAGGTTGATGAATTATCTTTGGGGAATGGGACATTGGGGAAGTTCTAGTAGTCTAATAGCAACCGCTGCTCCAAAAACCTTAGAATGAATAGGGTGTATTTAAATCTGTAACAAATATTTATGCCTCCTCGTTGGCCTCGCAAACCCGATCGCAAAGACCCTGATTACCGCAAGATCGATGACCGGATGAATTTTGCTGTGCATGTGGCGATCGCTGCTACTATTAATTCTGGCTTGTGGTTTTTCCACATTTTGAAAGGCACTACCTGGGAGTGGCTGCCGTGGGTAACTGCAAGTTGGACAGGAATAGTGTTGGTGCATCTAATTTATATTAGTGCGATCGCCAACTATACCGAAACTCCACCAAAATCCACCTGAAGACGGACTGCTGATGCTGGGGCGATTGTAACCTGTGGTAGTAGAATCAGCCTGTTAAGTGAGCGATAATGTAAAAAAGCCTGAGATTTTGCGCTCTTTCTTAATATAGGGTTATTTTTATGGCTAAGACTAACACCACAGAACTACTAGAAGCCCTAGCAGCTGAAATTGGCGAAAGCGTCTACATAGACGTTGCCAAATGGCATCTTTATTTATCTAATGCCAAACTCCATACAGTTGTTGCCGAGCAACTGTATCCCCTAATTACTTCCAATGCTGTAAATGAAGACCGAGTTTTAGAAGTATTGGGATCGATTCCAGTAAAAATTGGCGGCGGTAGACGTGAAGTTCCTTTAATCGATTTACTACCCCTGCAATGCCAGGTCACCTTAGTAGATATTTTGGAGAAATATCAACGCGAAATCTAATCGCTAAAAGCAAGATTATTTGAATTAAACAATTTTCTCGGTCAGCATTGCCTAATTCGATTTGAGATGCTGAATTGAGAGTTTGTTCGCTGTTTCAATTTTATAAAAATAAAACCACAGATACACACAGATGAATCTCTTGCAATTTATGTGTGCATCAGCGGTAAAAATTTCCTTTAACAATTAAGGAATCTCAGCCTTATAAATCGGTTGAGATATGAGTGAGTTTATCTTGAGACTTTCTCAGAACTTTCATGCAAACTTATTGGAGCAATTTACATGCTTTTACAAGTCAAAGATAGTGGCGAATTGGTAAAAATTGTTGAAATTCAGGAATTACTTGACCCGAATACTGATGTTGTTCATGCAAAAGACCAAGAAGGTCAAGAAGAACAGCAATCGGATACTTTTAAAAAAGAAAATCTCGTTTTTCCTTCAGGTGAAGTTCTACCACGCTGTTGGTTAGATGCTGACTATAGACACGACAACGCTTAATTGATTTTAGAATCAGGTAATTGGTAATGGAAGTAAACTAATTATCCATAATCAATTTACCTAACAAGAGCAATAAGTGGTAGGGCGCATTGCTGTGCGCCCCTACTATTATGTTCCAGATGATGATGCAGCGTTTTCTCCTACCGTCGCCGTTTCATTCTGCTGAGACTTCGGGAAAAATGCCTTAGCAATCCAGTCAGTCAAGACGTGAGATAGTAATCCTAAAGGCCCAGCAAACAAACACAAAGACAGGGAATGAATTGTCCAAATACCTGTTTTTTGCCCTTCCCAATAAATCCAGCGGCCAACGAACAAATCCATCACCAAAAAATGAATCCAACCCGTTGCAGCAGCCGTTTCATCTGCAAAAAATCGCGCAATATCAGCTAATTGTGGATTCGATAAAGCTTGGGCATTTTCTGGTGTAATGCTATTGACAAACAAATACAAATACGCCCCAGCTAACACCACAAAAGGCAAATATGATGACATTATCTGCCGTGTAACTTTCCAATTTGGCAATAAAATCATCAATGCCCAAAAAGGTAAAACGAAAAGATTTGCGACGTTAAATAGTTGAGATATCGTCATAATTTTGTCAATTGAAAGATTTTCAGTTATTGTTGTTTTCTGCTTTGAATTAACTAGTTATTCATAACTCGTAACTTTCAGCATATAGATTCCCAACTTCTTAAAAAAGTCGGGGTTCTGGGTATACTTATAAAGCTACAAGTTGTGATTCAATTTCTGAAGACTTTAAATCACGACCGATGAAAACTAAGCGCGTTTGCCTAGCCTCTTCTGGTTTCCAAGGGCGATCGTAAAATTTATCAAATCGGGTTCCAACGCCTTGCATCACTAGGCGCATGGATTTATTTGGCACTGCCACAAAGCCTTTAATCCGGTAAATTTCTTGTTGTTGTGCTAATTTTTCTAACTGCTGTTGCAGCTTTTCTGGGTCGAAGGTACGATCCAAAATTACATGAGTTGAGGTAATCTCTTCATCGTGATTGTGGTCTTCTTCGGTATCGTGATGACTGGGACGAGAATCTAAATTGTCTTCCACTGCGGCTTGAAATCCTAATAATATAGATGCGTCTAGTTGAGAAAGATCGCTCTCGACAATCTTCACCACTCTGGGCAACTCTTGCTTAATCAATTCCTCAACTCTGGCTTTTGTCTCGGCATCTACCAAGTCAATTTTATTCAACACCACCAAGTCTGCACAAGCAAGTTGGTCTTCAAACAGTTCTTGCAAAGGTGTTTCATGTTCTAGATTATCATCTGCTTGTCGCTGGGCTGCGATCGCTTCTGGATCACTAGCAAATGTCCCCGCTGCTACCGCCGCACAATCTACCACGGTAATTACAGCATCCACAGTGGCGGCGTTGCGAATTTCTTGCCAGCGAAAAGCCTTTATCAGTGGTTTTGGTAAGGCTAAACCAGAGGTTTCAATCAAAATGCAGTCGATGCTATCTCGCCGCTTGATTAACTCTTGCATTGTTGGGTAAAACTCTTCCTGCACGGTGCAGCATAAGCAGCCGTTGGTTAATTCAAAGATATTAGTGTCGCCCTCACCATCTTCTGGGCAAATTTGACAGGATTTTAACAATTCGCCATCAATACCGAGTTCGCCAAATTCATTGACTAAAACGGCAATGCGGCGTCCTTGGTTGTTTTGTAGCAAGTGGCGAATTAGGCTGGTTTTTCCACTACCTAAGAAGCCTGTGATCACTGTGACAGGAATTTTTGTTGCCATTATTTAATTAATTGTGCCTGTTTATATTTTCCCTGATCGCTGACTAGATTAGGAATCAGGGTTTATATATTCTGTAGATAGAAATTAATAAGATTACCGCAAATGAATTCTACTAAAACTATTAAGCTATTGATAAAACAAGCAAAATATGCTGAAAACATAAGAAACTACCAGGAGGCAGAAATCCTTTGGCGATCGGTAATCAAACAAAAACCTAATGATGTTCTAGCTTATGTGAGATTAGCAAAACTATTATCTTATCAGAATAAAACAGAAGCGGCGTTGACATTTTATGAACAAGCCCTCAAAATCGAGCCTAGCGTTCAGATATACTCTGATTTAGGAGTGTGGTTGTTAGATATACAAAAACTAGAAGAAGCGATCGCTGCATTTCGTCAAGTAATTGCTCTTGAACCCAATGGGTATAATGAATATATATACAGAATGTTAGCTACAGCACTCATACAGCAGGGGAAACTAGATGAAGCTTTAGCTATTTGCCATCAAGTAATTGAACTTAATTATCACCTTCAAACCTGTTTAATTACTGGTGAAGCAATATATGACAAGCAGGGATTATCCTCTGTTATGGCTGTTTTTCGCCAATTCGCTGCTAAAGTTCAGCCAAAGCCGATATCTGGTCTTTACTACAGACTAGGTAATTATATATTATTTCACTACAGCGATAGAAACGATGAAGCGATCGCTGCTTTTCAAGAAGCACTTAGACTGAATCCTGGTCATCAATACGCAGCACAAGCTATTAACAAGCTACAACATAATAGCCATGATCGCTAATAAACAGCAGTAGGGGCAACATCCCCGCGATCGCCTGATTTTATTCAGGTGAACCCAGGGAGGTTGCCCCTAGATTTACAAAATTTTACTTAATAAAGTTTACTCAGCTGTGACGAGTTCAGTACTGCCGCGTGTACGACGCCGTGTGAGGCTATTGTAAAGCATTACACCAATTGCCTTGATCAAATTGCCTTCCAATTCCTGGAACATCTTCATGTTCGTGCCAAAGGCGGCGTTAGCTTCCTCAACGATGCGATCGGTTGTAGCATCATCAAGGGGTAATTCATCCAAATTTTGCCGATATTTCGCTTTGAATGCCTTATCATCAGGAATTTCTGGAAACTCATAAAAAGCTGTTCCTTGCCCATCAGACAAATTCATCGCCGTTACAGCAATGTTTTTGAGAATTTGTCCCCCGGATAAGTCACCCAAGTAACGAGTATATGAATGAGCGATTAACAGTTCCGGTTCTGTGGCAGATATTTCTCGGATGCGCTTTACGTAAGCTTCGCCTGCGGGAGATAGTTTGATTTGCTCTCTCCAGTTAGCACCAAAGTAATAACCCAAATCTTGCTCTAAGGTATACTTACGATTTAGCTGGGGAAAGTTAATTTTAGAAAGAATTGGATGCTGGCTATGCTTTTCCATTTCCTCTTCCATCGCTGAGTAGACGAAGTAGAAGTTAGCAACTAGTTTCCGGTAAGAGTTTTTCTCGACTACTCCTCTTAAAAAGCACTTGACAAAACCTACATTTTCTGCCATTGTGTGGGCTTTCTTAGTGCCTACACGTAATTTGGTTGCTAAATTGCTGCTCATGCTAAATTTCTCAACTTTAAAAAGTTAACTGCCGGAGTTTTAATTCACTAACGGCTAAAAAAGCCATTAAAACGTTACCTTAAAACTATTTGATGAGAATTTATATTAAAATTTTTTAAGTTGCGAGGATTTTGTAGTTTTTTACACAGTAACGAGGCTCATGGAATATAACTTTACATTCCGGTATTTTGATTTTTCGTTGTTATTAGCTAAATTTCGCCTTCCTTCTCAGCTTTACTGAAAACATTTTTTATAAAACAAAGGTAATATTTATTACAGATTATTCTTGGTGAGTAACATTGCAAAGTGTGAAGTAATACAGATAATCAAGACTAAGGTTGAGGGCATAAAAGGAATAATTAGCTAAAATGTGGACACTTTACTAATAACGTAAAAACCAATATTGACTTCATGAAATATTTACAATTAAAGAGGCGTAAGTTCAGTATTATTACGTAAACATGGCTTGATCTAGAATGAATTTCTCAAGAGAAAAAGCATGTCGAAATTGCTGAATAAAGTCTTAAGTGTTATTTTTCAGTGTGATTGTGTGGAGTGTTTAAACATATGGTTTCATCTATAACTCGGACACCGGGAATTCCTGGGGGTTCTGCTTCTGAAGTTGATGCATTGGGCAAAGGGATTGAAAGCAGTTTTGGGCTGAATTTAATCCCACTACCAGCAAATGCCTTATTTGGCACAGATGGGATTCGCGGACGAGTCGGAGAATTACTGAGTGCGCCCCTAGCATTGCAAGTTGGTTTTTGGACGGGGATTATTTTACGTAACCATGCTACTCAAATAGGGCCAGTCATTCTTGGACAGGACTCCAGAAACTCTAGTGATATGCTAGCAATGGCTTTGAGTGCAGGGTTAACAGCAGCAGGATTAGAGGTTTGGTATTTGGGATTATGTCCCACTCCTTGCGTTGCCTATCTCACCAGCATCAGTGATGCCATCGGCGGAGTGATGATTTCTGCCAGCCACAATCCCCCAGAAGACAATGGAATTAAGGTTTTTGGTGCGAATGGTGGGAAGTTACCGCAAATATTGCAGGCAGAAATTGAAGCCGGACTGCGTGGCAAGATATCACCTATTGCTAGAGTCAGTAATTGTGGACGGCATCACTCACGTTTTGAGTTAGTGGGGCATTATAGCGAGGCGTTGAAAAAACCCTTGAATGGTACCCTAAATCTTCAGGGAATGAAGATTGTTTTAGACTTGGCGTGGGGTGCAGCAGTTGGGTTAGCACCATCAGTATTTACAGAAATGGGGGCAGAGGTAATCTGCTTGCATAACGAAGCAGATGGCGATCGCATTAATGTTAACTGCGGTTCCACCCACCTAGATATTCTTGCAGCCACAGTACAAGAACACAACGCCGACATCGGCTTTGCCTTCGATGGCGATGCCGATCGCGTCTTAGCAGTAGACAATACAGGAAGGCAAGTTAACGGCGATTACATTCTCTACCTGTGGGGACGGCATTTACAGCAAAACCAACAATTGCCAGACAACCTGATTGTATCTACAGTCATGGCTAACTTAGGCTTTGAGAAAGCTTGGCAACAAATTGGGGGTAAATTGATTCGCACCGCAGTCGGCGACCAATACGTGCAAGCCGAAATGTTGCGGACTGGGGGAATGTTAGGCGGCGAACAATCAGGTCATATTCTTTGCCGTCATTATGCTGTTACTGGAGATGGCTTGTTAACAGCATTACATATAGCAGCTTTGGTGAAAGAGGCGGGTGTTTCCCTGGGTGAATTAGTAGATCAAAGCTTCCAGACCTACCCGCAACTGTTGCGGAACGTGCGAGTTGTAGATCGCGATCGCCGTTTGGGATGGCAAGATTGCCAACCTGTGCAACAAGCGATCGCTCTTGCTGAAGCTGCAATGGGTGATTCCGGCAGAATTTTGGTTCGCGCCTCTGGTACAGAACCAGTAATTAGAGTAATGGTAGAAGCCGCCAACGCCGAACTTACCAACTACTGGACAAATGAATTAGTTTCAAAAGTCCAACAGCATTTGATGGATTAAATTAGCTATTATCTCAGCTTTTTACAAGTGCCAATTTTACGTCACAGCTTCTACAAATTAACTAGCCTTAGTTATCTGTAGAAGCTGTGACATTTGTCTTTGTATTGTTAGATCGTGTTCGACTAATTCCTTGTTAACAAAACTCACCGCGTCAGTATGATTAGTACTGGCATCAGCTTAACGTGCTATTATTTACTTCAAGATTCTCTTAGCTATTTATTCTAAGATAATATAATGCTTGTTTTTGTTATCCCACTCAAAAGTGCAAAAGTTTCCAATTCTTGGGAACGTGTTACACAATTATTTGAAAGATGTATTAAATCAGTTTGCAATCAAACCTCACCTAACTTTCACGTTATTGTTGTTTGTCACGAAAAGCCAAAAATAGAATTTACTAATCCTCATATAACATACATTACAGTCGATTTTTCTCCTCCAAATGAGACTAACCCTGTAGCTAAAGGAGACACAGATAAAGGGCGTAAAATATTAAAAGGATTGGTTTATGCTCGTCAATTTTCTCCCACTCATACTATGACAGTTGATGCCGACGATTGTGTGAGTAAAAATTTAGCCAAGTTTATTCAACAACATCCTGATTCTGATGGCTGGGTTATCAATAAAGGTTATAAATATCAGGAAGGCAGTAAATATATATATATTAAAAGAAGCAATTTTTATAAGATGTGCGGCAGTTGTAATATTATTCGATATGATTTGAATGATTTGCCCGAAACCGCAGAATATGATCGCGGCTATGGATACTATCGATATTATATAGATCATGCCAAAGTCAGAGATATTTTAAAAAACAAAGCAAAAGCCATTAAATTATTACCATTTCCAGGTGCAGTTTATATTTTGGATACAGGAGAAAATCTTTTTGATAATTCAAAAAGATTAAAATTTAGCATTTTTAATCGCAAATTATTAAATCAATCAGTTATAGATGAATTCGGATTGTACGACTTACAGCAATCCAGAGAAATTTGTCAACTGTAATATATTTCCCTGAAGCTGATAGGCTACATCACAATTATGCCGAAAATAAAATCAAAATCCCGACCATCTAAAAAATCGAAAAAGCAGGCTAAAAAGGAAAATTCTACCCTTAGCCTCAAAGAACAGTTAGCCCAAAAACGCAAAGCAGCCCAAGCACGTAAAGAACTCATCAGCATACTCACCACCGCCATCTTTGGCGGTGTCTTCTTTGGCATTGTGCTTTTTTTTGTAGCTGGAATTAAAGCAGCAGTCCCTGGTGTCTTGGGGATAATAATCATGTCCCTTTCTTACAAATACCCCCGACAAGCACTATATGCCTTCATCATTTACGTACCTATTGGAGGTACTATCACCTACTACTTGGGTAATAGTCCCATACTCCAATTAGCTAAAGATGCCTTTTATGTTCCAGCGCTAATTGGACTTTGGCAGACTTGCCGTAAACAGGGGTTACCTCTAATTATTCCTCAAGGCATTAAAATCCCACTTTATATTGTCTTGGGTTGCAGTGTACTAACACTGTTGTTTGTCAATGGTGGCCAGCAGTTTAACCCGCCTAGCGTGGGATTATTAGAAAAAGTAGAGAAAGAAATACCCTTAGGTATGGGAATTCTGGGACTGAAAGTATTTTTAGGCTATGTCCCCCTGCTTGGTTGTGCTTACTATTTAATTCGTGATAAGCGGGATTTTCTATTTTTATCACGCCTCCAAATTGTCCTCACACTGATTTGTTGTGTGCTGGGATTCATCCAATACATGTTATTACTAACTGGGGCATGTGAAGGCACCAGAGGTCTTGAAGGAGATGCCTTATTTAGAGCAACACTCGAAGCTAGATGTTATTTTGGTGGAGCGCTAGTATATAGTCCCGATGAAGGGGTTATTCGCCTACCAGGGACATTTGTAGCCCCTTGGCAGTGGGCATGGTTCTTAATTGCCAGCACCTTTTTTACCTTTGCCACCGGCTTCACCGATCCCTCCCCAATATGGCGGCTGGTTGGTTTAGGTTCTTTAGTGACAGTCTTTATCAATGCTGTAATTTCTGGACAGAGAATCGCCTTAGCTTTAGTACCAACCTGCTTCGGCATTTTACTATTGCTTACTGGTCAAATTGGTAACCTCAAACGGTTTATTCCCATAGGGATAGGACTTGCCCTAGTTCTGGGAATTGCAATGGTGACTAACCCTGCTGTCGTGCAAGAGAGAACCGCAAGTTTTACCAGTCGGTGGGAGGCTTCACCACCTCAAGATTTTATCGTCCAGCAATTTGAAGAGAATTGGAAAAACGTAGACGGGCCCTTGGGAAGTGGCTTAGGTCGAGCAACTAACTCTGCCCGCGTAATGGGTAAAACTAAGCTGGTGGAAACCTACTATCCCAAAGTACTTTATGAAGTTGGAATTCTTGGAGTACTAGCTTTTCTGGGTTTGGTCACTAGTTTAACAATTATTGGCTTTAAAACCTATCGCTCCATAAAGAACCGTAATTTCCGCAGTTACGGAGCAGCTTTGTGGGTGTTTATATTGTTTATTAGCTACAACACCTACTACTATCCTCTGGATGTTGATCCAGTTGCTGTCTATTACTGGTTTTTTGCGGGAGTTCTTTTTAAATTGCCAGAACTGGAGAAACAAGATAAAGAAGATGCCAACCCTCAGCAAAAAAACAAGAAAAAACGTCTCAAAACAATTTAAATCAGATAAACATGACAAAAGTTATTATATGCGGTCAGAATCACATTAGAATTCCTAACCTACCACGTAATTCTAGGCATACACTAATCCACCTCAAGTCTTTTCCTACAGGTAGATATCCTATAGAAAAACTTTGGTATCCTTTAGGAAGCTTTCTTGCTTGGCAACCTTTATGGAAAAACTACCAGGCTGTTCATTCTTTCAACAGAATTTTATATACAAATAAACCTTGGTTTCTCACATTTGAAGATCATCGGGTTTTATATAGAAATCCTCAAAATAAACGAGAAACAGTAATTTATGAAATATTAAACAATCGTTTAGCACTAGACAATTGTCAAAAACTTATAGCTATGTCAGATTATGCCAAGTTGAGATTTATTAAGCGGATAGAAGGCTGGAAAACAGAAGCAAAATTAAGCAATAAATTAGATGTAATTCATCCAAATTTTACTGCCAGAGTTGATCAAGCTAAAACTTATCAACCAAACCAAAATTTACAGCTTATTTTTGTAGGACATCACATTGCTAGAAAAGGCGGAGTTGTTGCTTTAAGACTAGCAAAGAAAGCTGAAAAATTAGGTTTACCTCTGAAGATTCATATCATATCGGGACTGGGACATGGTTCAGGAGTACCTACAGATTTTCCCGATACTACCAAATATCTGGAAGATTTAAAGTTACTGAATTTAAATAACGTTGTTTTTCACAAATATATCCCTAATGAAAAAGTTATTGAGTTACTATCACAAAGCCATTTTCAATTAATGGCTACGTTACACGATACTTATGGCTTTAGCATCATCGAAGGGTTTTCAGTTGCCACGCCAGCAATTACGACTAACGTATGTGCCTTACCAGAGTTTATTCGTCATGGCGAAAATGGCTATATTTTAGACTTACCAATTAATGAGATTAGGCACTGGAGCAATTGGTTGCATGGAGAGAAAACTAAAACTGATGAATATTGGGAAATTGTAAATAGTACCTATGACTATTTGGCAGATCAAGCATTGCAACAAATCATTCAATTTCTTGATAGAAGTGATAAACGAGAACATTACGAATTTTTAAGTGCAGGAGCATTAGCTCAAGCGCAAATCGTGCATAACTCCGAAAAGCAAAATGAGTTCTTTGATAATCTGTATGCAGCAGCAGTGTAACAATTTGACTGAATGTGAATTCTGACTTTTCAGGTCATGCAGCAAAACCAACAAATACCTAAGCAAGAAGCAAGAAGCAAGCTTACCTAGTAGGTAAAGAAGAAAATTCAAGGCAATAGAAGCTTACTTAATTTCAGAAAAATTAAGTTTTATAAGGTTATTATCAAAGTAGAAAAATTGCTTAACAAAACTTATGAATGATTGGCCATTAATTAGCGTAGTTATTCCGACCTATGGTCGAGAAGAAGCACTACGGGATAGCATTGTAGATGTCCTAAAACAGGAATATCCAAATTTTGAAGTTTTAGTAGTAGACCAAACCCCAAAACACCAACCAGAAATTCAAGCCTACCTAGAAGAGATGGCGGTAGCAGGTAAAATCAAATGGTTGCGCTTAGATTGGGCAAGTTTGCCAGGGGCGCGAAATTATGCTGTGCGGCGGTCATCTGGTGAAATAATATTATTTATTGATGATGATGTTCAGCTAACCCCAGAATTGTTAGCAGCCCATGCGAAAAATTATCTGCAAAATCCAGAAGTGGGGGCTGTCGCCGGACGGGTATTTGACAGAATGAAATTGGGTGATTCTGGAGGAGATTTAGAGATTGAATATCTGCCTCCCCAAGCTATGGATCCAGGAATTGCTTGGTATCATATTGATTTAGTACATACCATCAAACCCCAGCAAGTGCTAACAGCGAGGGGTTGTAACATGTCATTTCGCAGCGAAATCTTTACTAAGTATGGACTAAGGTTTGATGAGAGGTTTCGCGGTAGTGCAGTGCGCGAAGAGTCAGATTTTTGTTTGCGGGTGCGACAGACCGGATATAAGATTTGGTACGACCCAGAGGCCCATTTGGTGCATTTAGGAGAAGAAACAGGGGGTTGTCATGATATTAGTATGCGATCGCTAAAATATCAACTCACCTTTTACCACAACCATTTCCTACTAGGGCTGAAAAACCTCACTGCTACTCAAGCTTTACGCCTATACGCCCGTTTATTTGACTGTCACGTTCTCGGACACGCACCTTGTAACAAAAGCGGTTCCCCCATCAAAATCGCCACTCGCGCTATTTTCTACACTTTGGGTTTTTTCAAAGCCTTGGGTACTGTCATCCAATCACTATGGAACGATGGCCAAATTTACAGCCGATTGGATGAACAAGTTTAGTTATTAGTCATTGGTCATTAGTGAATAATAAAGAATAAATGAAAAATGAGAATTTTAGTTGCTAGCCATACTTATATCGTAGACCTCAACTGTGAAAAATTACGCGCTTTATCTCAACTAGAACCGGGAGTTGAAGTGACAGTTGTAGTACCAAAGCGCTGGAAACCAGGTGGCGTGCAAAATAGAATTATTGAAACTGAATACCGTGATGAAGGCACATTTAGAATAGTTCCAGTTTCTAATTTTAGTCAAAATCATCAGGGACTTCTTACCTTTGGTGCTGATTTGATATCTTTATTAAAACAATTTCGTCCCCAAATAATCCAAGTAGAACAAGGGTCTAGGGGGCTAGCTTATACTCAGATGATTGCTTTAAATCACCTATTAGGACTCAAAGCAAAAAATCTATTTTTTACTTGGTGGAATTTACCCTATGAACTGAAATTACCAGTTGCTTTATTAGAAAAATATAACCTCAATCACAGCCACGGCATCATTTCTGGGAATCAAGATGGGGCAGAAGTTTTGCGACAACAGGGATACAAAGGGGCAATTAAAGTCATGCCGCAACTGGGTGTAGATGAAAGTTTATTTACCCCCAAAATCCAACCACAATTAGCAGCTAAGTTAGGAATTGAAAAAGAAGATTTTGTAGTAGGTTTTGTTGGGAGATTTGTGCAAGAAAAAGGTTTATTGACGCTTTTACAAGCCTTAGTAAGTTTGAAAAATAAACCTTGGAAATTACTGCTGCTGGGACGAGGAGAGTTGCAAACTGAATTAACCAAAATTGCGGCAGAAAACAATATTAAAGAACGGTTAATTTTAGTAGAAAGTGTCCCCCATAACGAGGTTGCAAATTATATCAATTTAATGAGTACTTTAGTACTGCCTTCAGAAACAACACACAAGTTTAAAACTTTAACTTCTGTTGGCTGGAAAGAACAATTTGGCCATGTGATAATTGAGGCAATGGCTTGCCAAGTACCTGTGATTGGTTCCGATTCTGGTGAAATTCCCTATGTAATTGGCGAAGCTGGTTTAGTATTTCCTGAAGGTGATGCTCAAGCCCTTGCTAATTGCTTAGTTCAGGTAATGGATAAACCAGATTTTGCTCATACTCTGGGTGAAATGGGTTATCAAAAAGCAATGATTAAATATACAAATAAAGCTTTAGCTAAACAGCAATTAGAGTTTTATCGAGAGTTAGTCATTAGTCATTAGTGAATAACAAACGACGTAGACGCGCCAGCGGCTACTCTTACGAGAACGCTTTCAGCGAACCCGCAGGGTATGACAAATGGCAAATGATAAAAAAATGAAAATATTACAAATTGTCCCTTCAATTTCTCTGATTTACGGTGGACCCAGTCAAATGGTGCTAGGATTAGCTCCAGCTTTGGTAAAAGAGGGAGTGGAAGTTACAATTCTCACAACTGATAGTAATGGTGATAATGGTCAAACACCTCTGGATATTCCTTTAAATCGCCCAATTAAACAAGATGGCTATGAAATAATTTACTTTCGTTGTGCCCCGTTTCGTCGCTACAAATTTTCCCTAGATTTATTAAACTGGCTAAAACGTCATGCTCACGAGTTTGACATAGCACATATTCATGCTCTATTCTCTCCCATAAGTAGTGCTGCTGCTATTGTCTGTCGTCAGCAAAAGCTACCTTATATTTTCCGCCCTTTGGGTACTCTCGATCCGGCTGATTTACGGAAGAAAAAACGTTTAAAGCAGCTTTATGTCGCAATTATAGAACGTCAAAATTTAGCTAGTGCCGCAGCAATTCATTTTACCAGCGATCAAGAAGCTAAAATATCAGAACGATTTGGAGTATCTACGCCCGATTTGGTAATTCCCTTGGGTGTGATTCCCCCTCAATCCCCCCTTAAAAATGTATCTAGTCAGTTAGAAATACCAAAGGATGTGCCTTTAGTGCTGTTTATGTCACGAATTGACCCGAAAAAGGGGTTGAATTTGTTGATTCCAGCGCTAGAGAAGCTTTTAGCTGTTGGTTATAAGTTTCATTTTGTCTTAGCTGGAACAAATCCTCAAGATCCAGATTACGAACAAAAGATAATATCCCAAATTCAAAATTCACCACTGCGATCGCACACTACAATTACAGGTTTTGTCACTGGTGAACTCAAAGTTAGTTTACTACAAGCTGCTGATTTATTTGTCTTGCCTTCCTACTACGAAAATTTTGGGATTGCTGTAGCTGAAGCGATGGTAGCAGGTATACCCGTAGTCATTTCTGACCAAGTGCATATTTGTCAACAGATACGTGATAGTGAGTCGGGTTGGGTGGGTGCAACAGATGTCCAAGCACTGCTAGAGTTACTGCAAGAAGCTTTGCAAAATCCCGCAGAACGCCAACGACGAGGATTAAACGCCCAACAATATGCATTGAAAAATTTTAGCTGGGATGCGATCGCAAGGCAAACAATCCAAGCCTACCAGGAAATTCTGGCAAACAAATTAATTTAACAAATTCTAGGGGTTTAAGTTGCATAGCAACTAACAAGCAGTAATTTTTGTGGTGGGGGTCTAAATCTCCGTTGCAAAACTTAATTACGAACTACGAATTACGAATTACGAATTACGAATTAATTTAACCCAACGCAGACAACAGCAGTTTTTGCCAAATAGGCGCTAGAACTGCTTTGACAACGATATCCGCAATCACAAAACCAATCCCAATCAACATATAAGTTTTGGGAAAGGAAGATTTCGGAACTTCGCCTCTAATGCGAGTTACTAAATTTAATCCTAAAGCAGCTAAAGCTACCCCAGTGGCAATAAACCCGATTATCCGCAAAATTGACCAAGGATACCATCCTAAAATAGCTGCTAACCAGGGTTTAGCGCTAACTCTCACCAATTCTGCAACATAAAAATTCATGTAGTTCAGCATCCACGTGCCGAATATCAATGCCATGCTACTTAAGGTGACAACGCAGAGAATACAAAAAATTCCGTAGTGCAATAAATGGTCTGGTAAAAATAAACGGAGTGTTCCTTCCATACCTTCTCCCGTGCGAATCCAGTGCAACATCTCAGTAGTGTATGACTGTCCACGGAGGATGACTTTTGCTGCTGTTTGTGGTGCGATCGCTGTTGCTACAATTACGGCAATACTCTGTAACACTCCCCACAGCAACATCCACCAAAAAGCACTTTTATATTGTTGACGACGTACTTGTAAAAAGAAAATGGGATAGGGAACAGCAGCACCGAAAATCGGCATCAGCCAGGGAACTCCAAAAACAAAACTGGCAGTTGTGCTGAGGATAACACCAATAACGAAAAATATTACTATTATCATAATGGGGGCGAAAGGTTAGTGATTTGGCATTCCGCGACTTTCTAAGCATCTGAGAGTGGGTGGCGACAAAGAAAGTCTACATCGACCCGTGGTACCCCTCCAGCAATGTAGTCATCTCCTTGAAAAGTTAGAAATCTCCGAGCGAAAATGGCGTTGTCCGTCTTGTAGGTCTAAAAACGACCTGGACGGCAACGCGGCGAAGATTGTTGGGTTAGGTGATGTTATGCGGTATGAAATTGTAATCGCTGGTTGACTCCAGAATCTCCATACCTTCACGGGGAGTACATCAAATGTTCATGAATTTGCAAGTTGTCGGTAGCGTTCTTGAACTTCTTGAATCGAAAACAAAGTTTCAAACTTCAACCCAACTGACTGGTACAACTCACCTCCCCCTTGTTCGCGGTCTACCAGTGAAATTACTTGATTTACGGTATAACCTGCATCTTTAAGGCGCTCAACAGCTTTCAGAGCAGATTGCCCAGTTGTGACCACATCTTCCAAGACTACTACTTTTGCACTTTCTGGTAAACTGGGGCCTTCTATATAAGCTCTTGTCCCATAACCCTTGGCTTCCTTGCGAATAATCAGCGCTGGTATCGGTCGGTTTTCATAAACAGAAACTAGACTCACTGCTGTCACAATTGGGTCAGCCCCCAATGTTAAACCACCCACAGCCTGTGTATCTACGGGTAATAAAGGAAATATCAACCGTCCAACTGCCAAAGCACCTTGAGGATGAAGTGTTACCTGTGTTTTATTGACGTAATAAGAACTACGTAGCCCAGAGGAGAGGAGAAAATCACCTTCTTGATAAGCAAGTTGGCAAAATAAATCTAGTAGCTTATGACGCAAAGTGGTCAAATCAGGAGTGGTTGCCCAAATATCTGAGTGGGTAAGAGTTTCAGTAGGATACGTCATTACAAAACATTAAAAGTTGTGCTACACCAAAGGTTGAACTCATCAGAGTTCTGAACTTAAGCATAAATTAAGATTGCCCAAAAACTGAGGAGTCAGAAACGTGCGTATAAAATTAAAAACCTTTGGTGGTGTATTGGTGCTGCTTGCTGCTGGTATTGCTTTTCCCTCTGTTGCATCTGCTCAAACGGAAACACCCAATTATGAAACTACGAATGATGTATTTGAACGAGCTTATTTTCGTCACGATCGCAATTTCTACGAAAATAGCAGCCTCAAGCGTCAGCTAGACTCATTTCTAGGATCTGGTTCCGGTTTTGGTGGTTCCTTCCCAGAAAATGAAATTGCTCGCGATGCTGAGTTGGTTAACACTTTATATCATGATGTCCTGACTCAGCAAGTTGGCAACGATCCTTATATTCGCACTCCTGACTTACCAAATCCTTATGACACATCGCTGATGATGTCTCCTCGGTTGAATAGCAGCAAACTCAAAGTGGGAACTGAATTCAGGTTTGAAACTTTACCACCTCGGTAACAGTCCTAGCCTGTGGGGTCATTAGTCCTTAGTTCCTTGTAATTTGTCAGCAACTATTGACTAATGGCTAAATTACCAAATCATAGCTGTAGGAGTTGAACCAGGATGGCAATACTCAAGATAATCTAGTATTACTCATGTCCCAATCATCTTTGAGGGTCTGGTAACACAACACATTATTGGTTTTTGATCGTTCAGTGCGCCCTGCTGGAATCGAACCAGCCTGAAGGCGAATTATGAGTTCGCTGCCTCCCCAATCGGCCAAAGGCGCTTGTTTTTTGGGTTTTGGGTTCCTATGAGTCAATTAATTTAACTCTTAGGTAAACCTTATTTGCTAATTTTAAAGTGAGGCAAATCCCTCATTGCATTAAGTTTACCCAATTGCGTAATTATAGCACAAATTTACCACCTTTGAATACTCGACAATAGTTTACCAGATTTTTATACTACATAATTTGATCATGAAATAGTGCAAACTAATATTGATTAAGTTCCTTTAAGGATTGAGGTCAAAAGCTTCACTATTCTTAAATAGACCAGCATTCTTATGTGATAGCTTGTCAGCGATGAAAATAAATTCTACTGTACTTCTTACTTTGATTTTGTTAATCCTGATGATGGGAGCAGGTTCTGTGAGCGCCTTTTTGGGTTTTGAACTGGGGAGTTCAGCACTTAAAGGTGTTACCACACCAGATGGGCGTCCCACAACCAAATTCGCCAGCAATAAGGCAAATAACTCCCAACAGACAGGGCTAGTGCTATTAAAAGAGGAAGAAATTCTGAAAATTGTCAAGGCGCGAATTGAGGGTAAGACCAAAGCTGCTAAATCGGAAAAGCTAGAGGAAGATGATGAAGAAACCAATAGCAGCAAGCAGAAGCCAGAGGAAAAACCCCCAGTAGTGGTTGAAGAAAAACCCCAGCCAGGTTTTCCAGTTATTGCCCAGAGTCAGGGTGTAACCATGACTGTGCAATCTGTCCGTTACTCTGGTGGTGATTTGCTACTGAAGGTGAAAATGCAGAACAAAGGTAAGGATTCTGTGCGTTTCCTGTATAGTTTTTTAGATGTTACCGATGATAAAGGACGAACCTTGAGCGCTAGTACAGAGGGTTTACCAACAGAATTGCCTGTAAATGGGCCAGCATTTACAGGTACAGTGAGCATTCCCACAGCTTTACTTGATGATGTCAAGAAGATATCACTTGCTCTCACTGATTACCCCGCTCAAGAATTAAAGCTGGAAGCATCGAATATTCCTGTAGAAAGGTAGATTGGGCATTGGCATTTTTTACTATTCCCTATTCCCCTAAATGGAGGGCGTGAGTTTTACACGAGCTTTGGTGGTAAGTGGTTTTCCTAATTTAATTTGGACAGACGTGGCGCTACGGTTGTTGTCAGTGCTACTGCTGATTGCCATAAATGCCTTTTTTGTGACGGCGGAATTTTCGATGGTGAGCGTGCGGCGATCGCGGATTCACCAGCTAGTTAAGGCTGGAGATATTCCAGCGATCGCCGTCGAAATGCTACAACGTAGTATTGACCGACTTCTATCTACCACTCAGTTAGGCATTACTCTCTCTAGCTTGGCATTGGGATGGATTGGCGAAAGTACGATTGTTGTACTGGTGAATGCATGGTTTAAATCCTGGCCTTTACCCAGTGGGATGACTACCTTCCTGGCGCATTCTCTATCAATTCCCATTGCCTTTTTCTTGATTGCCTATTTGCAAATTGTGATCGGAGAATTATGTCCCAAATCCTTAGCTATGCTGTACTCAGAACAGCTAGCTAGGTTTTTGGGGCCTTCGGTAAAAGCGATCGTGCGTTTTTTCGGCCCCTTTATTTGGATTCTGAACCAATCAACTCGTTTTTTATTGCGGATTTTTGGCATCCAATACACAGGTCAAGGCTGGAGACCGCCTGTTACTCCCGAAGAATTGCAACTAATTATCTCTACAGAATGGGGGTCTACTGGTTTACAGCGTGCAGAGCGAGAATTGCTCAATAATGTATTTGAATTTGGGGATGTCATGGCCCAAGATGTGATGATCCCGCGCACCAGTATTATCGCGCTTCCAAAAGATGCTACCTTCCAGATATTACTTAAGGAAATGGCTTCTACTGGTTACTCTCGCTATCCTGTGATTGGTGAATCTTTAGACGATGTTCGGGGGATTGTTTATTTTAAAGATTTGGCACAACCTTTGGCTGTAGGAAAGCTTAGTTTAGAGACACAAATCCAACCTTGGATGCGTCCCGCCCGGTTTGTTCCAGAACACACGCCATTGAGTGAACTTTTGCCAATGATGCAGCAAGAGAAACCCGCTATGGTCATGGTTGTAAATGAATTTGGCGGTATTGTGGGACTCGTGACAATCAAAGATGTCATTGCCGAAATTATCGGCGATGCTAGCGAACCTGAAAGCAGTGATGACTTACTGATTCAGATGTTAGATGATCAAAAATTTCTGGTGCAGGCGCAGATCAACCTCGAAGACCTCAATGAAGTTTTACATCTAAATTTGCCCTTGACAAGAGAGTATCAGACACTAGGGGGCTTTTTGCTGTATCAGTTACAGAAAATTCCTAGCAAAGGCGAAACCTTCTGTTATGAAAATCTTGAATTCACTGTGGTATCAATTGTTGGCCCACGCCTGCATCAAATTCAACTGCGACGTTTAGAAGAGTTAGGAGTTGAGAGTTAAGAGAGACGCGATTAATCGCGTCTGTACAGGAGTTATAAATTTTAACTCTTCACTCAAGAAGCATACGCCAGTGGATCAACGAGTCCCAATTCGGCAAAAGCTGCTAGCCGCAAGCGACAAGAATCACACACGCCGCAGGCGACATCTCCACCGGCATAGCAAGACCAAGTTAGCTCCCAAGGAACTCCCAATTGGTTACCCAGTTGAATGATTTCAGTTTTTTTCAAATTTATTAGGGGTGCAACAATGTTAATGGGTTGTCCCTCACGCCCTTGTTTGGTTCCCAGGCGAAAAACTTCCTGCATTGCTTGGATATAGTCGGGGCGACAGTCAGGATATCCTGAGTAATCTAAGGCGTTGACACCGATATAAACACGTTCAGATGCGATCGCTTCGGCGTAACTAAGAGCAAAGCTTAAGAAGATGGTATTACGAGCCGGAACATAGGTGACAGGAATATTTTGAGACATTTCATCCAGCGATCGCTCCTGGGGTAAATCAATGGCATCATCGGTAAGTGCGGAACCGCCCCATTGCCGTAAGTCAAAATTAACCACCTGATGTTTTGCGATCGCAGCTTTTTGAGCAACGGTGAGGGCTGACTGTAACTCTCGTCGGTGTCGCTGCTGGTAATCAAAGGAAATAGCATGACATTCACAGCCATCAGCCTTAGCTTTGTACAGAATTGTGGAAGAGTCTAATCCCCCAGATAACAGAATTACAGCTTTCATCTCAGTTGCAAATTTTGGATTTCAAATTGCCAAATCACACCTTAACAAGATGTCACAGAGTAATGCCAAAGCGACTCCTAAACCCTGTGAGTGATGGCAAACAACGCCGCACCTTTAGATATTCCAAAAAAACAATTTACACTAGTTTCTCTCAAAAAGCGGTGCGATATCTTCTCTACGTTCCCTGCGGGATGCTACGTAAACGCGCAGCGTGTCGCAGACAGATGCTATGCGTGGCTTGCTTCTTTACAGGAGTACGTTTCTACAACGGGTGCTGCAAATAATCATACAAAAATCTTTTCAAGTAATTTAGCGGCGATAATTTCCAACAGCATTTTTCTGGAAAAAAGTACACATGTTACTTTTTCATGACTTTGTAATTTGAGTAGTATCAATTAGATATCGATCTCGGTAATTAATTGCCTAAATACAACCTCCAGTTAAGTCGGAGCAAAGGAAGGCGATCCTTATAAATTTGAAGAATTTACACTTAAGTCTTACTGAATGTTTTAAAGTTAATAAAAAGACACATATTTATTGTAGAAAGTGTAAAATCCAAAACAAACCCGAACTATCTATACAAAAGATATCTGGATTACGGGAACCGAACACAAACTTTGAAATTCTTCATAAACATAGGCTCTATGTTACCATCTGGATGGTTTTAGACGGATCGTAACTGGCTTTCGAGTATAAACGCCAACGGCCGTAGCGTCTCTAAATTTGGTGGTTGAGGAGAGAATAATAGTGCAAGATAGCATGTCAGTGGCAGAACCGAATCCATATACACAGCGCAACCAGCCACGACCAATCCGCATAGGCGTGATTGGAGTGGGTAACATGGGACAACACCATGCTCGCGTGCTGAGTTCAATGAAAGATGTTGAACTAGTCGGAGTGGCAGATATTAACGTCGAGCGGGGGTTAGAAACTGCCAGCAACTACAAGGTGCGTTTTTTTGAAGATTACTGCGATCTGCTACCCCTTGTGGAAGCAGTTTGTGTAGCTGTTCCCACCCGTCTGCACTATGCCGTGGGCATCAACTGTCTGTTAGCGGGAATTCATGTTTTGATTGAAAAACCGATCGCAGCCAGTATTTCTGAGGCAGAGTCTTTAGTAAATGCCGCGGCTGAGTCTGGGTGTATCCTGCAAGTAGGTCATATTGAGCGTTTTAACCCAGCTTTTAAAGAACTGAGCCAAGTTCTAAAAACAGAGGAATTACTGGCGCTAGAAGCCCACAGAATGAGTCCTTACTCAGATCGAGCAAACGATGTTTCAGTTGTGCTGGATTTAATGATCCATGACATCGACCTACTTTTGGAATTAGCTGCTTCCCCAGTAACAAAATTGACTGCTAGCGGGACTCGCGCCCTAGACTCTGGTTATTTAGATTACGTAACCGCCACCTTGGGGTTTGCTAATGGTATTGTTGCTACTCTGACTGCCAGTAAAGTCACCCACCGAAAAATTCGCCGGATTGTCGCCCATTGTAAAAATTCATTTACTGAGGCAGATTTTCTTAAGAATGAAATTTTGATTCACCGACAAACGACTGCCAATTCTCTCACCGACCACCGACAAGTACTTTATAGGCAAGATGGTGTGATTGAAAAAGTCTACACCAGCAATATTCAACCTTTAAGTGCAGAATTGGAACATTTTGTCAACTGTGTACACGGTGGGAATCAACCCTCAGTAGGTGGTGAACAAGCTCTCAAAGCCCTGAGACTAGCAAGTTTGATTGAGCAGATGGCGCTGGAAGATCGAGTTTGGAATCCCTTAGACTGGCAATCGGAACCAAGAGTACAATCATTGACCCCGACAGCCTAGAAGAAAGGAGGCAGAGGGGGACAAGGAGAAACAAAGGGGATAAGGTAAAATTTTCTCCCTAGTCTTCCTCTGCACTCCTACCTCCCTCATCTCCTCCACAGTCCCAACCTCAGAAAAAATCCTAAAGTGTGTTTTTAAATTTGCCATCAAATCTTTAGATCCTCCCTAGTTATTTTAAAAAACTGACTAAGGGGGATCTAAAAAATTAGAAAATAAAACCTAGTGGTTTGTTTCATTAATTTTTTCAGGTTCGTATTGAGCGATAAATCGCTCAATCTCAAGGGCTAGAAATACTTACGAACTTTTATAACCCTTGAAATTAATAAAACAGACCCCTAGCTTCCACTTGTCTTACTCTGTTTCTCAGTTCTGATGCTTTAGTGGAGTTAAGTTACCTTGACTTTAAAAAGCGCGGATAATTAGCTTTTAAAAAAGCTAAGGCTGAATTTAGTAACAAGACTAGCCCAGCAATTTCAGGAATTGACTCAATGCTTGAATGGATAACTAATACTATCAACTATTTTGGTTATTGGGGAATCGCCCTACTAATGTTCCTAGAGAACCTTTTTCCCCCGATTCCTTCAGAATTGATCATGCCACTGGCTGGATTTACAGCAAGTCCATATCAACCAGGAGGGGCAAAGCTGAATATCATTGGTGTGTTTTTCGCAGGACTTTTGGGTTCTGTATTGGGCGCACTTATTTGGTACTATCCAGGTCAGTTTTTGGGCGAAACCCGTTTGAAAGCTTGGGCTGACAAATATGGCAAATGGCTGGGCATATCCAGTAAAGATATCACCAAGGCCAAACATTGGTTTGACCGACGAGGTAGAACAGCAGTATTAATCGGTCGCCTTGTGCCGGGAATCCGCACTTTGATTTCTGTTCCCGCAGGTATTAGCAATATGCCCTTGCTACCATTTTTGGTTTACACAACCTTAGGTAGCGCTGCTTGGGTGGGTTTGCTAACATACTCAGGATACATATTGGGTAGTCAGTATGAACTTGTGGACAAGTACCTCGCTCCTGTATCCAAAATCGTACTTGGGGGTTTGGTTCTAGCATTTGTTTTCTGGATATTCAAGCGCCAGTTAAGACGTACTAGAAGATGAAACACGGAGGCTTTTGGTTTGAAAGCAGTGAAAGCAGGGGTTACATCTGGCCAAAATTCGCCTACACTATGCCAAATAATACTAGATGTGTGTTGGCAGAGCTTATCGGAGGTATTGCCTGAATTAATTTTTGGCGTATTTCTAGCTACACTTGACGCAACCTAGAATTTCTGGTTGCTCGCATTTTTGTAAGATGAGCATGACAACTTTTTACAGTTAAGTTTGAACTAGGAGCTTTCATGACAGACCAACCTTCCGCCGCTACCCCAATCAATGCCGCTGCTATACCCATGAATAGAGTGTCAGCATCGACTCCCATCAATGCTGTTAATAATACTCCCAAGCCAGGCGGTGGTTCCGGGAAAACCATTCTCAGTGTTGATTTAGGCAGAACTTCCACAAAAACTTGTGTGAGTCGTGAACCAGGCAATGTGGTGTTCGTACCTGCCAACGTCAAGCAGATGTCTATAGAACAAGTACGCGGTGGTGTTTTTGAAGCCAGGGCTACTGACCCCTTAATGGATTTGTGGCTGGAGTATCAGGGAAATGGATATGCTGTTGGTCAACTAGCAGCCGATTTTGGGGCGAATCTAGGAGTCGGACAATCTAAGGTAGAAGCTGCACTGGTAAAAGTTTTAGCAAGCGCTGGCTACTTCAAACTCAGAGACGATATCTCAGTCGTACTGGGTCTACCTTTTCTTTCCTTAGAGCAATTTGAAAAGGAAAAAGCACAGTTGATTAGCCAAGTCGGTGGGCCTCATGTGTTGAACTTCCGAGGCGAATCTGTATCGCTGAACGTCAATAAAGTATGGGTAATGCCAGAAGGTTACGGCAGCTTGCTGTGGTCTGAAGCTCAACCTAAGAAAAGTCCTGGCAGTCCCGATTTTACAAAAATATCGGTGGCGATCGTTGATATTGGACATCAAACCGTCGATCTTTTGATGGTAGATAACTTCCGTTTTGCCAGAGGTGCTTCTAAGAGCGAAGACTTCGGGATGAATAAGTTTTATGAATTGGTGTCCGCCGAAATCGAGGGAGCAGATAGTCAATCTCTAGCGTTGATTTCTGCTGTTAACAAACCCAGGGGAGAACGCTATTACCGTCCTAAAGGCGCTAGCAAGCCCACCAACCTGGACGATTTTCTTCCCAACCTCACGGAGATGTTTTCTCGCGAAATCTGTAGCCGTGTGCTAGCCTGGTTGCCAGAACGCGTCACCGATGTGATTCTTACTGGCGGGGGTGGTGAGTTCTTCTGGGACGACGTTCAACGTCTCCTGAAGGAAGCAAAGATTAATGCTCATTTAGCAGCACCTTCCCGACAGGCGAATGCTTTGGGGCAGTATATTTATGGAGAGGCACAATTATCCTCCAATCGCGCTGCTAGGGCATAAAGCTGATGTTCCAATGGTCAAAAAAGGTAGTTAAATCCGTCACGTTCAACCCAGAGCTTGCTGATGAAAGCTTGTTAGCGCAAGTAGAAAGTTATTTGGAAAAACAACCAGACAAGACTTTCAGCGATCTCTGTAAAGAAGCCTTGTGGCAATCTTTATGTGTACCGGAATCTGTACAACCTGCTCCACAAACAGCAGCAACAACACCGATTGAACAACAAATTGGTGAACTGCAACGTCAAGTGGCTGGACTTGAGGAACGTTTTTTTGCCAAGGGATCTAATCGTTTGGAGGCGATGGAACACCATCTACTGCAACTTTCTCAACAAGTTGCACAACTGGCGCTCATAGTCAATGATCGATCGTTCATTCCGTCTCCAACTCAATTAGAAGTAGTAAATAATACTTCTTATTCTGTTGCTACCCCTCCTCAAGAGGTTGACCCCGTAATCAGTCGCCTTAGTCAGTTTCTCGATGATTTTTAAGGAACAATCACGTTTTTGAGCAGTTTTGCTCATGTTAACAATCCTTAATAGTTAATACTATTAAGGATTATAACCACTGCTTTTATATTCAACCAAAGGGTTATCTTTTTGAAATCTTGGATACCCTTTTTTACCGGATACTTTCTTTAGTTTTTATTAATACTTCTTTCCTTCTGCCTTCTGCCTTTCTTTGTAAGTGAATCTAAGAGGGTGTTTGAAGAGTTTTGAGGGGTCAAATTTTATGCCAATCGCCTCACCATAATCCGGATTATGGCAAGGTAAATAAACGTCTCTGAAGTTTCTGGTAGTAACTCATAGTCTCTGACTAATCGCCGACAACCCATTAGCCAACCGAATGTGCGTTATACTACCCAACGTTTAAGTAGCAAAACAAAACCTTTGTGCTCTTTGGGACGCAATACCACTTGGACAACCCAACGATAGAAATCCATTACCCACTGCATAAAGGTTATCCCATCAAAGCCACTATCTACCCATATAGTAGTTAGGTTAGGCGGGAGATATTTTGGTTCATCTGTTTAACTTTCTTGAGCACTTGTTTGCCGCCTTCTCGTTCTGGGACATTAGCAGCCGTCACCAAGACCCGCAAAACTAACCCCAAAGTATCGACTGTCATAAATCGCTTGCGCCATGCAAATTTTCAATGATTTAACTCGTTGACCAACGCAGCATTGCACAAACTGCTGTTTGCTCTGTGCTGTGGGATTGATTTCTCCACTCTTTCAAAAGAGTTTCCGGTAGCGTTCTCACCATTTCCACCATAACTCCTGCTACATCGTTTTCTGAAAACTGTTGCGGGATTTTAGCTTGTACTTCTGGCGTTCGCAGACAATCCAAAAATCCGTGAATTAAAATTGGAGCGTTGTCCGCAGGGAGTGTAAAAATTAACTCTTCATTTTCGGCAGCAGCCCGCGAGCGAAAATCCTCTAAGTTTCCCCAACCGATATATTCACACTGCAACGAGTTGCCAATCATGGTTGAACTCCTTTGTTCCAATCGTTACGAGAAATCAAATTACATCCATACTTGACAACTCCATCATGACTGACTGCTGACTCCTTGAGTGGTTCGCCCGGTCATCTCGCTGGGATCAATCCGATAGATAACAATAACATTTGCTCGTCCCCAAGCATCTATCCATGTTCGATTCAGAGCAGGAGAAAGTTGTGGATTCTTTGCTTTGATTAATTGCATTGCATGAGTCAATTCTTGCTGCTCAGTTAGGCGGTAAGCTCGACCCATAACAATTACGCTGCGCCAATGGGATAAGTCGTGAATCTCTTCGACCTGTAAACACACCTCCGGATTCGCATCAATGTACTTTGTCTTCATTCCTTCGGTTGTAAAGATGTACAGATTGGGATTCTCGAAATAATAGTGCATCGGCACTACGTATGGATGTCCTTGTGATGTACAGCCTAAGTGTCCATACTCTATCTTCTGTAGAAGGTTATGTATTTCCTTGGCTCCCATTTCATCAATATCTAACACAGTCTTTCTTCCTTGCAACTACAATATTTCGACTGGTTCTGCTTCTATACAAATCGATTAGGATAGGATTTCAATCCTCAACAAGAGATACACCAACCGAGAGAGAAGAAAGAGCAAATAAAATTTTTGAACTTTCCTGATTCCCATAATTTGGCTAAAATAGGCTACTGCCCCTACGCACAACTTTCACGTCGCGCATCTCGGCTCAATACCGTTTTCGGCTCATGTGTTCACTCTAGTGCACGAGCTAAACTTTATACTTTTCAGACATCCTCTAAAAACAGTTTTGACAAAAACCTTAGTTAATGTGTGAAGGAGAAAACCAGATTTATCCTTTGATTTATTTCTCAACGATCAAAGCGATGTCTACGATGGGCGTAGCTGCGGCATCTCCATTGCACAAATTTGCTAATTTTTGTGTTGAAACAGCCTAATATTAGTACATATTTTTACTAGATTCTTTTTTTACTTTATACACTGTATAAATGCTAGAATCCTCAAGTAGACAGTTAGGATACTTAGATGCCAGTTGTAGCTAACTCAATCAAGTTTGGTACAGACGGCTGGCGGGGCGTTATTGGTGACGAGTTCACCTTTGAACGCCTAGCCCTGGTCGCGCCAGTCGCCGCAAAAGTATTATATGATACATATTTTTCTACGGTGGGTAGCCGGACAATAATTGTCGGTTACGATCGCCGATTCATGGCCGAAGACTTTGCTCGTGCTGTTGCCGATACTGTCACTGCTGTCGGATTTGATGTACTACTGAGCGAAACATACGCCCCAACCCCAGCTTATAGTTGGGCAGCAAAACAACTCAATGCTTTAGGAGCGCTGGTAATTACAGCCAGCCATAATCCTGGTGCATATTTGGGATTAAAAGTCAAGGGTTGTTTTGGTGGATCAGTGCCGCCAGAAGTCACAAAAGAGATAGAAGCGCAGTTGTCGGTTGGAGTACCACTAGCAGCTACCCCAGGCAAGCAAGAGAAATTCGATCCTTGGCCCAGTTATACCCAAGCGCTAGAAGGTAAAGTTGATATTGCCAAACTTCGGCAGGCGATCGCATCTGGTAAATTAACGTTATTTGCCGATGTCATGCATGGTGCTGCGGCTGGTGGATTGGCGAGACTACTAGGCAATCAGGTCAAAGAAATCAACAGCGATCGTGACCCTCTATTTGGTGGTGGTGCGCCGGAACCCTTGCCTAAATACCTTTCAAAGCTATTTGAAGTCATCAGGACTCACCGAGAAACCGATAAATCAGGTTTAACGGTGGGGTTGGTATTTGATGGAGACTGCGATCGCATTGCAGCTGTCGATGGAGAAGCAAACTTCCTAAGTTCCCAAGTATTAATCCCGATATTAATCGACCATTTAACCCTGCGGCGCGGCTTTAAGGGTGAAATAGTCAAAACTGTTAGTGGTTCCGACTTGATGCCCCTTGTAGCGGCACTACATAACCTCTCAGTATTTGAGACAGCAGTTGGTTATAAATATATTGCTGACAGAATGTTAGCAGCAGAAGTGTTGCTGGGCGGCGAAGAATCAGGAGGAATTGGCTATGGTAGCCATATTCCCGAACGGGATGCACTGCTGTCAGCATTGTACGTTCTAGAGGCGATTGTAGAATCTGGTTTGGATTTAGGTGAGTATTATCGGCACTTACAGAAACAAACAGGGTTTACCTCAGCTTATGATCGCATTGATTTACCCTTAGCAAGTATGGAAGTGCGATCGCGTCTTTTGCAACAACTGCAAACCCAACCATTGACGGAAATTGCAGGTAAAGCAGTGATTGATTGCCAAACAATTGACGGCTACAAATATCGCCTAGCTGATAAAAGCTGGTTAATGATTCGATTTAGCGGTACTGAGCCAGTTTTACGCCTGTACTGCGAAGCCTCGACAATTGAACAAGTGCATCAAACTCTTGCTTGGGCGAAACAGTGGGCAGAGTAAAATTAGTGAGGAGTTGAGAGTTAGGAGTTAAGAATTAATAACTCATAACTTATCACTCCAACTCCTAACTGATATTTAAAATTCATGACATTACTTGTAGTAGCCACAGGAAATCCCGGTAAGTTGCGGGAAATGCAAGCTTACCTGGAAAATTCTGGTTGGGAATTAACCCTCAAACCTGAAGAATTAGACATTGAAGAAACGGGCGAAACCTTTGCCGCCAACGCTTGTCTAAAAGCGTCACAAATTGCTAAAGCTACAGGAAACTGGGCAATTGCTGATGATTCGGGCTTGCAAGTAGATGCCCTAAATGGCGCACCAGGGGTGTATTCTGCACGTTACGCTAAAACCGACTCAGAACGCATTGCTAGGATATTGAGCGAATTAGGCAACGAAGTAAATCGGCAAGCTCAATTTGTTTGTGCAGTAGCGATCGCTCGTCCTGATGGTGCGATCGTATTAGAATCTGAAGGTGTTTGTCATGGCGAAATTCTCCATGCACCACGTGGTGATGGTGGTTTCGGCTACGACCCAATTTTTTACGTGCAAGAGTTGCAGTTGACCTTTGCTGAGATGACACGGGAGTTGAAAAGGTCAATTAGCCATCGAGGCAAAGCTTTTACAGCTTTACTTCCGCAACTGGAAAGAGTTAGGAGTTAGGAGTTAGGAGTTAGGAGTTATGAATTCTGCTAAATCTTCATTCATTAGTCCTAACTCACAACTCATAACTTTTAACTCTTAACTCATAACTTATTTAAACTGCTTCTGTGTTCTTTTCGCCGGTGCGAATCCGAATCACTTGCTCAACAGGCGAGATGAAAATTTTACCATCGCCGATTTCACCAGTGCGGGCAGCAGCAATAATTTTGTCCACCACCATATCAACTTGATTGTCGTCAACTACGATTTCCACTTTGAGTTTTTGCAGAAACTCAACGGTGTACTCAGAACCGCGATACCGTTCAGTTTGGCCTTTCTGCCGTCCGAACCCCCGGACTTCAGAAACAGTCATGCCGACAATACCAGCGTTAACCAAGGCAATTTTTACCTCGTCTAGCTTGAATGGGCGAATAATAGCTTCTACTTTTTTCATCTTTTTGACTCCTGACTTCTACTAGCTTCGTTTATATATCTAACCAGATCCGCTGTCTGAAGCTGTAACTAGCAGTGCTTTTCCTAAAACATATGTAATAATTACCACTTTTTTAAAGTGTAGATGCTTTGCCTGAGGGTTTGGGACATGAGAAGCTGCAAGGATTTATTAATTGGATAATCTTTGAGGTTCTAACATAAAGAAGCTGCTGTCAAGTTAGCATTTTATGTAACTTTTATAACCTAAAAATAGATAAATTACGCCATTTAGAAAGTAATTGCAGAGAAATTGCTCGGTAGCCCGAAAGCCTTCTGCTGCCGACTGTGGGAGTGTCAACTAACGTTTCTGATGTTCAAACAAGGGACGCACAACGAAATATCCAGCACTAAAGGCAGTAAGCATGATTAACAATATGGTGATAATTAACCACCAGCCATTGAGTCCCTTGGGATCTGGCTCAGTAGTGGAATAATAACTTACTTGTTGCTCTTCTATAAAAACTGGTTCTGGTATCGGAAAATTCATTTCCATTACAGGTGGAGAATAGGCTTGGCGACGGCTTTTTTCGGGTGGGGCTTTAGGCACAACAGGTGGACTTGGGCGAGAAACCTGTTGAGGTGGACGCGCTTGCGTTACTGGCTGTTTAGCGGCATTTTTCACATAGCCAGGAGTTTCGGGGGCTTGGTAATAACTAGACGTAGTATGGGAATCCACAAACTTTTGTAAATGGGAAAAAGACTCAACAACTTTGGTAATTTCTTGGCGTAGAAGTTGATTTTCTTGTGCTAATTGCTGATTTTTGGTGGTGAGTGTATGTAGCTTCGCCTGTGCTGCTTGCAACTCTGTTGACAATTCCCGATATACAGATAGTGGTACAGAGGGAGGGTAGGCTTGAGTAGTCGGTGTTGGCGAATTCCTGTGAACAGAACCTATGGTTGTTCGCATCGGGGGCTTGGTATTAAAAATCAAGGTAAGTAGATCGTACAGAGATGCTAACAAAGATAGTCAGCCCTGAAACTATGCCCAAGAATAATAGAAAAATGCCGAAAGGGCAAAGATTTCTTATTTACATTTTGGATATAGTTCAGTAGTCAGTAGTCAATGGTCATTCAACAGCTTAATAACTGACCACGAGTTTAATCTCGTAACAATGGGAAGAAGTGTCCTACAGGGCCTTGCCCTTCGCCAATATCTAGGGCGTAAGTGAGTGCAGTAGTCACATACACCTTTGCCTGTTGCACTGCCTGCCACAAGTCTTTTCCCTTAGCCAGATTAGCAGCGATCGCAGCCGATAGTGTACAACCAGTACCGTGGGTATTTTTTGTCTCTACTTGCTGGCAAGTCAAAACTTCCAACTTATCGCCATCAAACCAAATATCAACGCCACGCAAATCTCCCTGCATACCTCCACCCTTGACTAAAACAGCCTTTGTGCGTAAAGCCTTATGAATAATTTCAGCTGCGGCTTGCATATCCTCCAAGGAATTAATTTGTAAACCGCTTAAAATCTGGGCTTCGTAGCGATTCGGCGTAATTATAACCGCCTTGGGAATCAGGACATGGCACAGAGCCTTCACGGCATCATCATCAATCAATTGTGCCCCCATACGTGACACCATTACTGGATCAACTACTAAATTATCAATTTGTAAAGCTTCCACCTGCTGGGCAACAGCAAAGATAATTTCCTGGTTGAGCAACATTCCTGTTTTAGCAGCTTGTACGCCAATATCCTCAACTACTGCCTGAATTTGCGCCACCACAGCCTCTTTTAGCATGGCATCAACCCTCCTGACTCCTAGAGTGTTTTGTGCCGTGACGCAGGTTATAGCGCTAGTACCGTGGACACAGTGAAAAGCAAAGGTGCGTAAATCAGCTTGAATTCCTGCACCGCCACCGCTATCTGAACCAGCAATGGTTAAAGCAACGGGTATTCTGGAGTTTATTTCAGCGTTCATAATTATGAAGATTGGAGTTGTTGGCGCAATCAAACCAAACTATCTCAAAGAGTGATGAACTAGGCTAACATCCTCATCCCTTCTTGCAACAACAAAGATTTACGGCAATCTACTTATTGGCAAGATGGTTGCGGCTTGGCGTAGGCGTAGCCCACCAGACCCTAAGGGGAAGCAAGCTACGGGTAGCGGAAGTACCAGAAAGCATCGCTTCCAAAAAATCTTTAGAGCAACTTCATTAAATCCTCGCACAAAGCGCTTTCCATTCCCATATCACTCTGGAAATTAACAGGACTCAACCACGGCACTCCATAGTTTTTCCTGTTCTGTTGTAAAAAAACGAACTATATTCTGGGTATTTACTGATATCAATTGCTGTTTGTAAAGGTTACTTTTAACTAAGTTCACAAGACTCAGTTACACCGATTACAACAGGTTCGACTAAGTTGTTACATTAGTTCCCTTAAGTTAAGGGGTCAACCTACTAAAGTTTCAACCAATTTAACTTTAACCACTGCAACTTTAAGTCCTCAGTTATTAGCAAGGGGTGCATTTTACCATGACGATTTGGCAACCTCCTGACCTAAAACAACGGACAAAGCTCTGAGGAATTACTATGCCAATTTATGGTTATCGTATCAAATATAGCAGATAGCAAAGCTGGTTTGCAAAGAGCAGCGATGTCTGCGACGGGCTACGCCTACGCGGCTGCCACAGATGAAGATACGATTCTATTCGATTCCAGGTTTTAACAACAAGCCCAGAGAAGACAGGAAACGTCTCCGGCTTTGCGCTGCCTTATCTACGTGCTAATCGTCCGATCACCCTCAATAAAACACTGACGATTGACGGTATCGATACCCCTGGTTTAACTATCAACGGTTGACAGGAGAAAAATTTTCAGTTTTACAACAGTGTTTCTACAAACGACGCGATTTCAAGTCGCGATCGCCTACGGCGGGCGAGTACGTCATCGGACAACTGTGACTGTCTTGAACAGTCCAGACAGATGACTCATTCAAATAACTATTTAGCAACTAAAGAAAGTTGCTGAGAGTGTACTACTAATTCCCCTTACACACATTCGGAGTAAACCTATGGCTGGCAAAACATATTACGTTTCTGGAACAGGTAATGATAAAAGTAATGGCTTGAATGAGGGAGCCGCATTTCGCACGCTCCAAAAAGCTGCTAACTTGGTGCAGGCAGGTGATACGGTCTACGTCATGAATGGTACTTACACAAACACAGCCTCTGCTAATATCCTAAGTATTACAAATAAGCAGGGTAAGGCTGATGCACCGATCACATTTACTGCATATCCCGGGCACACACCTGTTTTAGAAGCACACAAAAATAATTGGAATGCTATATCAATTTCAGGCTCTTCATACGTAGTAGTTGAAGGGCTAACGCTGGTGGGAGCACGAGATGAAATTACATTAGAATATGCACTTCAGCAAAGAGACAATCTAAATAACCCAGCAACATCTGGAAATGGTATTAATATTACATTCACTAATGGCAGCCAAAAGCAACGTTCACATCACATCACAATTAAAAATAACAATGTTTCTAAGTTTCCAGGAGGCGGGATTGCAGGAACAGAAGTAGACTACATTACAGTAGAAAACAATGTCGTTTCTGGAAATGCTTGGTATTCACCTTATGGGAACCAAGGAATTACAATGCTTAATCTTTGGAACTCTGATAATAACGTAACAGATTATAAAGTAATTCTTCGGGGTAACACCTCTTTTGATAATAACCAATTAGTTCCTTGGATTAATGCAGGAAAAATAACAGAGGGTCATGGAATAATGCTTGACACTTCTTATATTGGAGGTGTTGCGTATACTGGTAAAGCCTTAATCAGTAATAACTTAGTTTACAACAATGGAGGGGCTGGAATCCAAATTTTCAAAGGAGAAAATCCTGTAGACATTATTAATAATACAACTTACCAAAACTCACAAACACTCCCAGACGGAGAAATTTTTGTTAACAGTGCTAAAAATGTTCGAGCCTCTAACAATATTATGTATGCAAGCAACGGGGAGTCTGTGACTTTGCTCGTTAATTCTAGTAATGTTTCATTTGACAATAACCTTGCTTACAACGGAGTTTTTCAAGGCACAGGATCAGGAAATATTTTAAACAAAGACCCGTTGTTTGTTGATGCAGCGAATGGTGACTTTAGGCTCAAACCTGGAAGTCCTGCAATCGATGCTGGTTCTAATGCCTTCAATAGCATCACTAAAAATATTCCCCTAGATGGCGATGGCAACGGCAGTGTATTAATTGACATTGGCGCATACGAAGCCCCCACCAATAATACTCCTACCCCCGAAATTCAAGTTCTTGATGGCACGGTTGATATTGCAGATAACAGTACCACCGCTATTAACTTTGGCGACAGCATTGTTGGCAGCACCCTGACCAAAACTTTTACTATTAAGAATACTGGTATAGCTGCACTCAACCTGAGTAATCTCAAACTCCCCGATGGCTTTAGTTTGGTAGGAACTTTTCCAGCTACCTTGGCTGCCAAGACTTCGACCAGTATAACGGTGGCACTCAATACGAATACACCTGGAACCTACACTGGCAACTTCAGTTTAAGCAACAACGATAGTAACGAAAGCCCCTTTGACTTTGCTATTAGTGGTAGAGTTACTGCTCCCGAAATTCAAGTTCTCAATGGCACAGTTGACATTGTAGATGGCAGCACTACTGCGATTAACTTTGGTAATGTCGCTTTCGGCAGTACCGTAACCAAAACTTTCACCATCAAGAATATTGGTACAGCTGCACTCAACCTGAGTAATCTCAAACTCCCTGACGGCTTTAGTTTGGTAGGAACTCTTCCAACTACCTTGGCTACTAAGGCTTCGACGAGTATAAAAGTGGCACTCAATACGAAAACACCTGGAACCTATGCTGGCAGTTTCAGTCTGACTAACAACGATAGTGACGAAAGCCCCTTTGACTTTGCCATTAGCGGTACAGTTAAGCCCGCTCCTGCTCCCGAAATTCAAGTTCTCAATGGCACAGTTAACATTGCAGATGGCAGCACTACTGCGATTAACTTTGGTAATGTCGCTTTCGGCAGTACCGTAACCAAAACTTTCACCATCAAGAACATTGGTACAGCTGCACTCAACCTGAGTAATCTCAAACTCCCCGACGGCTTTAGTTTGGTAGGAACTCTTCCATATACCGTGGCTGCCAACACTTCAAAAAGTATAACGGTGGCACTCAATACGAATACACCTACGCCTGGAACCTATGCTGGCAGTTTCAGTTTGACCAACAACGATAGTGACGAAAGCCCCTTTGACTTTGCCATTAGTGGGACAGTTAAAGCCCCTCTTGCTACCGAAATTTATCTTCTCAATGGCACTGCAAATTCTGAGTACTTAAAAGGCAATGCCCCAGCCAATAAGATTTATGGCTTTGGGGGTGCAGATACCATCATAGGTAATCTAGGAAATGACCAACTTTTCGGAGGCGACGGAAACGATACTCTCTGGGCAAATGATGGGAATGACTTGCTCTATGGTGATAGCGGCAATGACAAGCTTTCGGGTGATAACGGTAACGATACCCTATTTGGTGGTATCGGTGATGATCAACTATTAGGGGGCGCAGGCAATGACTGGCTTTATGGGGGCGCAGGCAAAGATGTACTTACAGGGGGTTATGGTGCTGACACCTTTGTATTGGCTTTAGGTCAGGGCACGGACTCCATTACTGACTTTGCAGTAGGCACTGACAAGTTTGCGTTGTCAGGTGGTCTCAAGTTCGGTCAATTGTTGATACAGCAACAAGGAAGTCAAGCCTTCATTATGAATAGTTCTGACAATCAAGTGTTGGCAATGTTGGATAATGTCACTGCAAGTATACTTTCGGCTCAACCTTCCACTTTTATCACTATTTAGTTGTGTCTTTTGATAACCCTGTCTCTTCTCTAAGAGAGGCTGCGCTAACGGAGAAGGTGTAGAGGAATAAATAGACAAAAAAGATTTAATCTTGAGCAACTAAATTCTTTGATAGCGTTCTCTACACCCTATCCCTGTCAAGGGGTTGCGTTCAAAAACTGGCATTAGTCTGGTAAAAGTACAAAAAAGGAGAATCACCAAAAAACAGACTTCACCGCCAGTGTTGCTCAACTTCACTACGCGATCGCTCTTAATTCATACTTTAACTGGTCTCGACGATCGCACAGCTAATGTGCTGATGACATCTTTGACTTTCCGCTATCTTCAATTAAATATTTTGATTATGATATCTACTGCCATAGATAATTAGCCAGACTTAATATAACTACTGATTCGCTTGCGATCGCAAGCTTTCTAAAGCCCCCTGCAAAAACTTACCCCATTCTGCTGCCAAAGGGATTTCTGTAAACGGAACTCGCACTGAACCACTAGATTCGGAAAATAGAAATTCTAACTCTATAGAACGACCTTTCTCCGGTATATTTTCTAAATCTACTTTTTTTTCATCTACTAAAAGATATATTTTTCTAACATCAAGCAAAGAGAATGTTTCTAGTTTAACAGGCCCTTTAGGTGTGGGTTTTCCCCAAGTTAAATTGTTGCCTTTTTGACCCAATACTGAATAAATATCGTACTTAGCCCGTTCAAATTGCTCTGCCCAAGCGCGATAGGCTTCAACTTTTTGATACTCCTTCGAGCCTTGCCAAGCCAACCAGAAAAACATTACTAATAGGGGCAACCACAAAAGACCACGTTCCATCGTTTAAAAAAGTCCTGAGTGAAACTTGTAACTAAAAGTGCAAAATCCACCACTAAAGGATGGAGATAAGTTATGGTAGTGAGCAAACTGGCAAAAAGCGGTGATGAGTTAATATGAGAAAGCTTATATTATTGTGCTTGTTTGTCATTGGGCTAGGATCTGCCATATTTGGTTTCCTGAATTTCCAGGGATTGGCAGCTAAAGGAGAGTTTGAGACGATTTTGCTTGATTTTCGGGAAGATATTCCATCAATTGTGGTGGAACAGAATTTGCAAGCGATCGCCAAACAATACAACGTTACACCCCAATTAGACAACAAGTTTTCCAAAAAAGATAATGTTTATATTGTCAAAGGCGATCGCCAGCGACTTCAAGAACTGAAAAAATCTCAGTTTGTCCAAGCTACAGAATTCATTGAACCCAATTATATCTATAGGAAGATTCCACAACCCGGTGAAGCAGCTTGGTTAGGTGAATTTTTAAGACCCCAAGATGATGATGAGACAAGCCCCTCATTAACTGGCCCCAATGATCAATATTACAGCAAGCAGTGGAACTTGCACAAAATCGGTATTGAAGGCGCATGGAGTCAAACCAAAGGCAGTGGCATTACAGTTGCAGTAATTGACACCGGGATTACTAAAGTTCGGGATTTGTATGAGACAAAATTCGTCAAAGGCTATGATTTTGTAAACGACCGAGAAGAAGCCAAAGACGATAATGGTCACGGTACCCATGTTGCCGGAACTATTGCCCAAGCCACAAATAATAAATATGGCGTAGCTGGAATTGCCTACGAAGCCAGTTTGATGCCCCTGAAGGTACTCAGTTCATATGGTGGCGGTACTGTTGCCGATATTGCCGAAGCAATTAAATTTGCTGCTGATAAAGGTGCAGATGTGATTAATATGAGCTTGGGTGGTAGCGGTGAAAGCAAGTTGATGAAAGAAGCGATCGACTATGCTCATAGAAAAGGCGTAGTTATCATTGCCGCAGCAGGAAATGAAAACGCCAATGGGGCAGGCTATCCAGCCCGCTATCCCAACGTAATCGGCGTTTCGGCAATTGGCCCAGATGGCGAAAGAGCACCCTATTCTAACTTTGGTGCTGGGGTAGATATCTCTGCTCCTGGTGGTAGTGAAGCTGGTAAGATTCTCCAAGAAACTATCGACGAAAAGGGCGAAGGGGTATTTCTGGGCTTCCAGGGTACAAGTATGGCTTCTCCCCACGTTGCTGGTGTTGCGGCATTAATCAAAGCTGCTGGCATCAAAGAACCAGATGAAGTTTTAAAAGTCCTCAAGCAATCGGCGCGAGTTATCCAAGATGATGGTTTGAACTATTATGGCGCTGGACAACTCAATGCAGAAGCAGCAGTCAAACTAGCCTTTGGAGGGCAAATCAGTTTTCCAGATTTCTTCCGCTGGTTAAGAGATAACGGCTATCTCAACCCCGGCTTTTGGATTGATGGTGGTGCAGTAGCACTGTTACCCAAGATTTTAATGGTAGTTGGTTCCTATCTGCTGGCTTGGTTTTTACGGGTTTACTTCCCCTTTGCTTGGAGTTGGTCTTTATCCAGTGGACTAATTGCCGGCAGTTCTGGGTTATTCTTCCTCAAGGGAATCTATATTTTTGATCTTCCTCAATGGCCTTTCCGGGTTTTGGGCAGTTCAATTCCCGAACTAGGCAATACCCTCCAGGGAACTGATGCGTTGAATCCCTTGTTTGCTAGCGTACTGATTCCCATTGTTTTAATGGCATTGCTGCTAGGACATCCTAGTTGGAAATGGTTTGCCATTGGTTCAACCTTAGGTGTAGCAGCATGCTTGACGGTGAGTGCGCTTTACGACCCAGCAGTTTGGGGTTTGGGAAGTGGTAACTTAGCACGCCTCTTCCTGATCGCGAATGCCATAATCTGTTATGGACTTGCTCGTTTAGCATTAAAAAACGAAGAAAAAACAGCATAAATGGGTAGTGGGGCATGGGGAATGAATTTTTATAACCCCTAACTCCCAACTCCCAACTCCCAACTCAGCACTCAGCACTGTTTATGAGCATTACAATTACAGGTACAATCCAACATCGTGATATTGGCACAGGCGCATGGGCGTTAGTCACAGAAGAGGGCGTTACTTACGAAATCCTCAGAGGGGCTGACAAAGACTTACTCAAAGCCGGACAAAAAGCAAAAGTTAAAGGACAGGTGCGTGAAGATATCATGACAACTGCCATGATTGGCCCTGCCCTAGAGGTCAAATCTTTTGAGGTAATTAGTTCTGATTAGCTGTGGAATCCAGAACCTCTTGAAGACGGGTTCTAAACTCCCCTTTGGGATGACCTCCTTTTACCTCACCCACAATCTGAAATTCCCCTTCTGGAGAATTGCAGATGATGTAAGTAGGCCATCCCATTTCTGATTTATCGGGATACTGGGTTAATAAAATCTTGCGATACTTACGGTAAGCAGCCGTATCCTGCATTTTTACATCGATAAATTCTAAACCCAGTTCTTCTGCCACCTTTTTGTCATAAAAAGACATTTTGTGACAGATGCCGCATTCTTCTGAAGAGAATTTAATTACAGCTAAACTCATGGGTTGGAGACTCTTTGCTTTTAGATAAAGTTTATTAACATAATGCCATGAAATACTACCATATAGAACTTAAGGCTGAAACCCTGATTTAATATTTTTTCTCTAAGGTTTTTTAGCAGGGATGCACTTTGGGACGAGATAATTTTAGAACGGTTATCAATTAATAGGAAGAAATGAAATGCGTTCCCCCTGAGGTAAGCGCAGAGGTACGCAGAGTCTTCCTCTCTCACAACAATCCCCGATAACGAATAAAAACTAAAATCACCGCCCACGAACCTAACGCGACTTTGACTGCAACTAAAATATTGAGCAAGGGGATAACGCCCCCACTGACAAGTGCGCCCAACTCACCATGCGGTAACTCTATTCCAGCCAGAGTTATAACTGCCAGTACAATGAAAACCAAAACCGAAACTTTCTCCCATGTAGCGGCGTGCCAGCGTTGGTAGATTCCTTGCATCCACTCCGGTGAAGAGGTAATTGCAATCAGACCGATCGCCGTTCCACCCGACACCCCGGCTGCAAAACCACCGCCCGGGCTGAGATGTCCCCGAATAGCTAGTTCGATACTTACCAACGAGGCAATGGTTGCACCCAGACGCGCCAGCACAATAGATGGTTGATCGGTGAAATGATAGATTGTGCAAGACGGTCTTTCATTTGCCAGCAGAAAACTAGCTCCCATGATCGCGATCGTAAATACCACTACCTCGAAGATAGTGTCATACAAACGATTCCTGAGAATGATCACTGTAACCGCATTGGGTATGCCACCATCTTTGACAATCGAATCTACGATAGAGAAATCTGGTATTTCTGGTGCTGAATTGGGCATGATCAGGAATTTGATGTACAGCGCTATGCCCGCCGCAATGTAGGCCCATTTCATCTATGCTCCTCCCTTGAATTTAGTGTATTTACATAGTCCAAGATTGTTTCTGGTGACGAAAGTTCGGTTTGCATGATGTCGTAGATGCGTTGGATTCTAGTTTTGGTGTGATAAGGTTGCTTTTCGTCTTGATCGCTTTGTTTCGGTCGGGCACAGATCGCATGGACTTCTTTTTCCATCAGCGCCCGGTGCAAAGACTGGGTATTCGTGTAGGTCACTAGTTCAAGACGCATATAGCGTTTGTCAAAAATTGTGCGGAACTCGTCCATCAGTTTCACAAAATGGTGATTGTCATCTGCCTCTTCTTTGAGTACGCCAAGACGCATCACCAGGGATGAGCGCACCGCGATCGCATTGAGAGTAATTGCCAGCATAGTACCCACTAAGGCTTCGGTCAAAGCAACATCCGGTGCCCCCAAAACCGTATATACCAATGCTGCGATCGCTCCCAAGATGCCGCGAATTACCAGCGCATGGTATGGATTGACTTGAAATACCAGCATACAAGCAGCCAGCGGCAGCAGGGCAATGATCACATATATATAGCTATCATTCATGGCTACCCTCGCTACTAGAACAGTAAGCCAACACATACCCCAGCACTGTATTCCAGATGGCCAAAGAGATGATGGCAAGGACGAGCAACGGCCATTCACTGGGTATCTTCAGGAGCAGCCCGACGATAATACTCATCGATCCGAGCGTATCTGCAACCGAAAGACTATGCAGTTTGAATAACACTGAGCGATCGCCAAGCAAGGGAAAGGTTCCCCAAAACCAAAAGAAGATTCCTAAACCTATGCAGGTATAACTAAGCACGTTAATCATATATTACTCATTTGCTAAATCATTCATTCTTTTGAGGACATGTGCCAACAACATCAATCCGGCATTGCCCACGCTCAAGATGATTACTCCGACAACACCAATCATCCAATCGTCGCGCAAGACAGATACAACCAGGATCATGATTGAACATTTGGTTGCAGCACTGGCAAATGCCAGCATTTTTTGCCAAATATCATCATCTTGCCATGCCTCATACATGGGGATGAGCAGTGTCAGAATCATTGCAATCAATGCCAGATTCAGGATCATGTCTTTTTCCTCTGTCGCACTCGATGGACTTCATACCAGCCTGCTTCGTGATATTTCAAAACAATGGTTTTTGGTGTAAAGGTGATCAAGAATATATCCAGGAATATCAGCCCTGGTGTCCGTCGTGGTTTGACTTGTTCCATCGTTATCTCTTCGTGGTTATGCGGGCGGAGGATGATTTCAAATGCCTCAATATACGCCTGCGGAATCGCCACTATAATCTCACCCAGCACACGTAGCCAATCTTTTAATGATTGCCTAGCTGTACGACCACCAGGTAATAGGAGTGCGATGCTTACGCCAATGATGATATTTGCCACACTGAAATCGGCAGTGAGCAAAAACCAGATAGTCAGTCGCAATATAAAATTTAGATGCCCAACCATGCAAATCCCTTCCAGAACAGCAGGATTAAAATCAGACTCATTACACCGATCAGATGATCAAATTCTTCAAGAACACGCGGTAGCTTGAGTATTGAGTGTTTAAAAATTAGCAAGTATGCTAACCATCCAACGCCGATGGTTGCGAGGGGTTTGATGATATTCGCAACGGTGTACGCCTCGTAATAGGCAATATTAGCTAGGAACAGCCCACCGATTAACAGAATCATAGCTGCCCAGAAACCAGGCTTTACATCGGCTTTTCCCCCACGCGGTAGAAATATAAATTTAGCAAAGGATATTGCTGTTCCGAGGGCTGCAATATTCATAGCGATCGCTTGCCAAGGCAGTAAATTCTTTGTTGTCAACACCTTCGCGCCAAAACCGGATAACAACGGGAACCCAGAGATCGAAAAGCTGGCTATCACCAAGGCGATCCAGATTGGGGTAGCGATCGGCTGATGTTGCAGTTCCTTGAAATTGCGACTCGGTAAAGCCCCGGCGATTAGAAAAAGCGCTGATTTGACCAGTCCGTGTGTCAGCGCATAAAAACCACCCACGGACGGCGCGGCGAGGATAAAGCCCAACTGCGAAACTGTGTGAAACGCCAGCATCCGCTTGGTATCTTTTTCAAAGACTGCATAGAAAACTCCCAAAAGCGCCGTGCCAACTCCGAAAATTCTTACTATTGGGTCAACCTCTTCCACCATCAGCGCACACCGCACTAATGGATAGACACCTGCTTTTACTACAACTCCCGACAGCATCGCCGATACTGGCGTTTCCGATTCAGAGTGAGTCAACGGCAACCATAATCCCGATACAAAAATTCCTCCTTTTGTCAAGAGTCCTAAAAAAATCAGGGCAAGCGCCTCTGGAGGTGCTACGCGCAAACCTGCAAAACTAAAGGAATGATCCGCCTGATAGACCAACACCGCACCAACCAGATAAAAAAGCATTGCCACGTTGCTGATAAACAGATAACGTAAGCCAACCCAAATCGAGCGGTCAGTTCGAGGATAGGCAATTAAGAGAAACGCGGCAATACCACTTACCTCTAACGCCACGTATAAACTGATTAAATCTGAACAAACAAACGCGGCATTGACACTACCATGCAAAATGATCAGTTGTGCGTAAAAAAAAGCTGTTTTATCGCTGTGCCAACAGTAGAGGATGACTGCTGCCGTCACCAGCGCATTAGTTAAGATAAAGTAGCCGCTTAATTGATCGACTGTTAAAATAACGCCAAAATTATCTAGTAACTGTAGTGTCAGTGGCGATTGAGTAACAAATAGCTGCAAGGCATATCCTGCGGAAGCCAAAGCTATAAACAGTGCAAGGTATTTGTCAAGCTTGGGGAGCAGATAAATGACGAACCCCACAAAAAATGGTAGTGCAATCCATGCGATAGTAATGCTATTCATGGCGTGTTATTTTTCTCGATTTCGTTGCTTTCCAAAGTCGGATTATCTCGTGCCAACTTCATAACGCCGACTAGCATTAACGCCTGAATCGAAAATCCGATCACAATCGCCGTCAATATAACCGCCTGCGGAACCGGATCGGCGTATCTAACATTTTTGACGTTGGAAACAATTGGTGTGAACAAGCCACCTCGTGATGCAATCAGCACGTAATAGGCGATAACCCCTGTACTCATGACATCCATAGAGATGATTTTCATCACAAGGTTCTTTTTAAGAATGATGCCGAAAAATCCGCACAATACTGTTGCGAATATGCACGCTTCTAACACGGGAATTGCCTGTTGGATAAAGTTTGAAAAAGAGGAAAAGGGGCAGGGGGCAGGGAGCAGGGGGGATAAAACAGGATTGGGATTCGATACAACTCTTGGAGAGGCTGCGCTCAGTGACCCCTGTAGCTTGCTTTCCCACAGGGGTACGAGAACCACTCGTGGATGGGGGACTCAAACCCGTATTTATCCCTTCATCCCACGGAAGGGGTCATTTCCCCCTGCTCCCTGCTCCCTGCCCCCTGCCTCTTCATTTGCGGCACTAGCCTATTAAATTGGCTTCTTCTAAAGATTCTTTTTCTGCTGGCGATTGTTTAAATGCAAACCGCAATAAAGGTGGTGCTAAGAAGGTTGTCAAAATCACCATAATAACGATCGCAGCTTGCAATGGTTTATCAAGAGTACCACTAGCTGCACCAATCGCGGCAAACACTAACCCAACTTCGCCACGGGGAATCATCCCCACACCAACCGCTAACCGATTAATTCCAGGTTGACCAAAAACCGACCAGCCTGTGACAACTTTACCGATAATTGCGATCGCAATTAAAAAGGTAGCAATAATTAATCCTTCTCGATTTCCTGGAACTAAAGGATTAAGAACTCCTAAATCAACTTTCGCGCCAACTGTCACAAAGAAAACTGGTACTAAGATATCAGCAACCGGTTTAACCTGCTCATCTAGCTCTTTGCGTTTATCCGTTTCATCCAAAACTAAGCCAGCCGCAAATGCGCCTAAGATAGCTTCTAAATGAATGGCACTACCCAAAAAAGCCATGAAAAAGGCAAAGATAAATGCTGGGATAATTAAGTTGCCTCGCGTTTGCAATTTATTAGCGATCGCAACAAAACTCTGATTGAAATATTTACCTAATAAAATCGAGCCGATGAGAAAGACTGTAGCGCTGACAATCAGATAAATGACGTTGAAAATATCAACCTCGCCAGTTTTGGCAAGACTCGCCACTACTGCCAACACGATGATACCTAAAATGTCATCAATGACAGCAGCACCGACAATAATCTGGCCTTCACGAGATTTTAACTGGCCAATTTCTGACAAAACTTTTGAGGTAATCCCAATACTAGTAGCTGTCAGCGCTGCACCTGCAAAAATTGCCGGAATTACTGGCGCATTAAACAATAAAATCAGCCCTGCTGTCCCAGCCGCAAAAGGAACAGCTACCCCAACACAAGCAACAACTGTTGCTTGATAACCGACTTTCTGTAATTCTTTTAAGTCTGATTCTAGACCAATTTCAAATAATAGAATGATCACACCTAGTTCGGCAAGCACAGAAACAACTTCGCTCTGGCTTTGAAAGATTGATGTGACTGCATCAGGACTGAGGTTGTTAATGAATTGCAGGATAGTCATGATAATGGAGTCGCTACCAGTTGCTCCACTGTCGGGAAACACTACCAAATGGAGAGCAGAAGCACCCACAAGCACCCCACCAACTAATTCTCCTAATACAGGGGGCAAGTCCATCATTCTAAATAATTCGCCACCAATTTTACTAGCCAGATAAATTACTACTAAACTTAGCAATACTCCAGTCAGCACAATAGGAGCATATTCCGCCTCGTTAGTTGTTGCTAGTAAAAAGGATGGTAAACCCGCAGGGAAAAAATTCAACCAGGCAAATGAATTAACTATTGGTTCTGAAATAATCATGTTTTCTATTTGTGTTGCTGATTAATTCCAAAATAATTCCTGCTTTCTAGTTCGTCACTCGTAATTAAACTACGAGTGACGAATTACGAATTACGAATTATTAATAGGTGTCAGTGTAGTTACTAACGCCAGAAGTATTAGCAGAAGTTGCATGAGGATTAACTAAAGCAACGGCTTGTTTAAGTGCATCTATACGATCTACAAACATGTGATGCTCTGGTACAAACCTCGAAATCCCAAACTTGTCTAAGCGCTTTTTGACTTTGCTGGTTGCACCAACAATTAACACATTACGACCTTGTTCACTAGCATCTTTGATAGCGTTTTCAATTGCCAAAGAAGCAGTCACACCCAACATTGGTACATCGGTCAAATCCATAATCAACACATCAGAGTCTGCCATTGCTGAATGTTCACGAGCGATCGCTTTGGATACTCCAAAAATCATCGGCCCGCTCAGGTAAAATAGCAGGACACGTCCATTAGCTAGATCAAGCCATTTTTTCTCTTCGTCATTCAAGACAATTGCATCATCGGCATCGCTAATTGTCTTCACTTCCTGAGATTGTAATTCAGAGAGGCGATCGATAGTTAAGATATTAGCAATAAACACTCCCACGCCAACGGCAACAATTAAGTCAACAAATACGGTTAAAAACAACACACCGTACATGATGATTGTGCCTTTCAGCGACACCTTATGAGCGCGTTTCAAGAAGCTCCAGTCCAGAATGTCAACCCCGACCTTCAGAGCAATACCAGCCAACACTGCCATTGGGATAGGTTGAGTGATACTCGCAGCCCACAAAACTACAACTAACAAAATTAATGCGCGAGTTAAACCAGAGACAGCTGTTCTAGCACCAGTTTGGATATTAACTACCGTTCCCATCGTGGCACCAGCACCAGGTAGCCCACCACACAAGCCAGATACTAAGTTACCGATACCTTGACCAATCAATTCTTTGTCAGATTTGTGTTCAGTGCGGGTCAAACTATCTGCAATTACTGCCGTTAGTAGAGTATCAATACAACCCAACATCCCCAACATTGCCCCATCAACAATCATGATTGTCATTTGGGATGCAGTGAAGGTAGGCATTTGTAATGTGGGCAGTCCTACAGGAATTTCCCCAATTCGTCTGATATCCGTACCGCCGAAGATGGTTAAAGAAACTATAGTTCCGATAATTAATGCTACTAGCTGCGGAGGAGCAAAGCGCTTGATTTTGGATGGCATGAAGAAAATAATTGCCAGCGTCAGCAAGCCCAAAGCTGTTTCAGCAGGATTAATCTGAGTCAATAACTGAGGCAGATTTTGCACCATCCCCAGTACGCCACCTTTAGGATTTGGCTGTCCGACAAAAGGAGCAATCTGCAAAATAATCAGAATAACGCCAATCCCAGACATAAACCCAGAAATCACGCTGTAAGGCATGAGGGTAATGTATTTACCCAACTTAAATATCCCAAAGAAGATTTGAAATATTCCCGCTAGCATGACTACGGTAAATGCCATTGCCAAGCCGTTTTCGGGGTTAGCTGCGGTCATGGAGCCGACAATTGCAGTCATGACTACGGTCATTGGCCCGGTTGGCTCAGAAATTAGAGTTGGTGTACCACCAAATAAGGCTGCGAAAAAACCGACGCAAACTGCACCATAAAGACCGGCTACAGGCCCAGCACCGGAAGCAACACCGAATGCTAGTGCTAGAGGCAACGAAACGATCGCAGCAGTTAAACCACCGAATAAATCGCCTCGTAAGTTTCTAAAATGGATAGTATTAGTCAATGACATACTGGATTTTTGGTTTTGGTTACAAAAACAGCAAAATAAATTTGGGTTGTAAAAATTGCCAGCTACTTTGAGTAAGTTTTATGTTGTCTTGCCATGAAAAATTAGGCTAAGAAAACTTTAATTCTTTGCAAAGCAACAGACTATAGTGCCTTTCCATATGGCAATTTGCTGAATACAAATCCCCAATAGATAAGGCTTAGGTCAAAGACAGTTCAAAATTTGACTGGAAAAACTTACATAAATTGCAAGTTTTATTGATTGCCAAGTTTAATGAGATTAACAATAGCTTACAGTGTTATCTGTCAATTTTGCTTATTCACAACCCTAAAGATTAAATAAATATTAAATTGCTTTCATAGATAAAAGGCTATACTTGTTGACTGACTTTGATTGCAATAATCAATAAAATATGTAAATTTTATATTAATTTTTATTTCAAAAGCTTTTTGACCACAATATACAAGTAAAAAGTAAGCTAATTACTATTCAAATTCCCTATAAATATGGGTAAAACCCTTACTCATAAAAGGATTTATCTTGAATGGTGATTAGCTTAATCAAGTTCCAAATTTAGGTTGAGAAAGTTAGTAGCAGCAGAGAAAACAGACGCAGAGTATATATTTGTAATAGTCATTGAGTGAATTAGATAAATAAATACGCCAGAATCCAGGAGTCACCACGAGGTTTCTTTTTTGGGGTGTGACTATTACTATGTAGCTTGTTAATTCCTTGAAATCCTTTATCAGAAAGAATTCAGAAGTTAGAATTGGGCATGAATTGGAGTCTGAATGGCGGATAGAGACACGAGAAAGCAAGTCCGCGAACGTCTGAATCAAGAGCGTTTTGTACCCCCACTAAATCTGCATATTTAGTGTTCAACTACCTGCCCGCCTGCGATCGCTTACTATATCCCTATCTTAAAACCCTATTCTCTCATCACTTTTTGTCATTAATTTTAGACTGTTGAGAATAGACCCTAGTTTAAAACCCTTAAAATAATTTTCCTGTCGATTACTTTTGTAGAGACGTTGCATTGCAACATCTCTACACACCAGTAAATTCCACAAATAACCTTAACTAAACGGTAAGGAATAAGAGTTTCTGGAGTTATTGCCTAAGTCATGGCAAAGTTTAAGGGAATTTAGCGTGATTTTATTCAACCAGTGTTGTGGAAACTCCCTCACTTGCTGGAGGGATACCGGGTAACTCAAGACAGTATCCAGCACCATACACTGTTTTGATATAGCGGGGGTGGCGGGGATCTGGTTCTAGCTTGGTTCTCAAGTGGCGAATATGGACTCGAATCGTTTCAATGTCGTCATCAGGATCGTAGCCCCAAACTTCTCTGAGGATTTCGCTGGGAGAAACTGTTTGACCGTGGCGTTGTAGTAAGCAGTGAAGTAGCTCAAATTCCAAGTGAGTCAATTTCACCGTCTCATTGAACCATATTGCCTCAAATCTCTCGGGAACTAGGGTAAGTGAGCCATAGTTCAAAATTTCACTATGCTTTGCTGCTTGGGGAATGCGGTCAGTACGCCGCAAAAGTGCCCGCACCCGCGCCAGCAGTTCTTCAACTTCAAAAGGCTTGGTGAGGTAGTCATCTGCGCCAGCATTGAAGCCTTCCACCTTGTCCTGAGTTTGGCTCAAAGCCGTCAACATTAACACGGGAATCTCAGAGGTGCGATCGTCACGGCGCAGGCGTTGGCAAACGGTGAACCCATCTACTCTGGGCAACATTAAATCGAGCATGATCAAGTCTGGTTGTAGCTGGAGAGCCAGCGCTTGACCTTTGATGCCGTCTTCAGCTTGACTAACATCGTAGCCAGCCATTTCCAAGTTGACGGCAACTAGTTCTGAAATCGCTGGGTCATCGTCTATGACAAGAATCCTCGGCATTCTTAAAAAATTATTACTACTTATTAAGGATAATTAACAACCTTTGATAGATACAAAGATTTTTGAATCGATTATGAAAAAGGTTTTAAATCTTACATAAATATTAAGATTAAATGACTGTGAAATCAAGACTCAATTACACGAAATCTTATAGTCTATGATGTGTTATGCTCCCCCCTACAATCCGTCTTGGTTTTTACAAAACGGTGTGATAATGACTGTATACACCGCTCTGTGGGGAAAACGTCACTGGCAAAGTACTATTCAAGACCCAGAACCGTCTTATCACGAGAAAATCTTTGTTGGTGGCCAAGGTGTGCCAATTTTTGGCTTGGTTGCCATCCCGGAAAATGCTCATAGCACGATTATCGGTACTTATGGCATTACTGGAGAGTTAAAAACGGAATGGTTTTTGAGAGTACTAGGGCGTAAAGCCTATGCTCAAGGATACGCTGTGGTGTTATTTGATTGGCGGGCCCACGGGAAAACTGCCGAATTATCGCCGACTCTGACTTCTGATGGTTTGTATGAGGGGGAAGATTTTGTTCGCATCGCCGCCGCTGCTAAGGCAATGGGATGCCCGGGGAAATTTTGGTTTACAGGTTTTTCTTTGGGTGGGCAATTGGCGCTATGGGCGGTGAAGGTGGCTGGTGAGGTGATTAGGGAGTATGAAGATTTGGGATTAGAAGATAGCGATATTGGCGGTGGTATGGTGATTTGTCCGAGTTTGGATTCGGAGCGATCGCTATCTTATCTAGTTACAAAGCCCTTCGGCAGATATTTAGAAGCAGGGATTGCCCAAAATTTAAAAAAACTGGCATGGCGGATTCATGATGCTCATCCTGGAAGCATTGACCCAGAAGCGATTGAACGGGCAAACAGTATTTGGGGTTTTGATAATGAACTGGTAATTAACCGACTAGGTTTTTCTTCTGTGGAAGCATATTACCAAGCTAGTAGTGCTTTACAAATATTGCCGCAAATCTCGAAACCGACTTTGATTTTATACGCTGCTGATGACCCACTTTTTGACCCAGCCATCATACCAGAATTAGAAGAAGCCTGCGATCGCAATTCTGCAATAGATTTGTTACTTACTCAATACGGCGGGCATGTTGGCTATTTGAGTAGCAAAGAGTGCCAGCGGCAAGTAAACGATTCTGATCTTTGGTGGGCATGGAATCGGGTTTTACAATGGTTAGAGCAACAACGAACAGAGTAGTAGGCAAGATAATATTCTAGTTGTAGGATCACTCGACAGATGGAGTCGTATTGCTTGGAAGCCCAAAATAGAGAGGATGGCATTGACCCAAAAGCTACCACAATATCATTGGTAAACCAGCAATAACAGAAGCAATACCTGTCCAAAGAGTAAAACGCGCAATATCTAACTCATCCAAAGCAACGCTCATTTGCCTAATTGCTAATAGCAGCGCTGCTAGTAGCAGTATAAAGAAGGCAAAGTACTCCAAATTTATAATCATTCATCCTCACTATGTTCTACAAAAAAGTAGTTGTAATAGGTTTTTAACAAGCTTTGGCAAGGTTTTTTTGTTCCAGATTTAACATTTTCTGAGAAAAACTATTTATTACTGAAGAGATATCTACTTCAGAACACTTGCAGACATTGTTCGTAGTTCCTTTGAGTAAAACTGTAATAGCTAATGTTGTAGCCAAAATAAAATTTGCGATTCTCTGTCAAGAGTTTTAAAGTATTCTCTCTCAGGGGATTTAACGTGGAGTTGAGGAGCGTATATCTTGAGTAATAATACCAATTTGAAAAAAGAATGTGACAAATAGACCATCTGTAGAGACGCGATTCATCGCGTCTTTACCCAAGGATGTGTTGCAATCATTAATTGAATTGGTATAAATTATAATATTTAGCTAGCAAAAGCAATCGCGGCTACCTATATTTAGGTTTACAGCTAGACTTAATATCTAACAACACCTATGGCAGATTCTAGGAAAAACACGCGTAGTTGTATATAGTAATGCTAAAGATCAAATCAGATCCACCCATAATAATCGTCGTAATTAAACAAACTATTAAAGTACAACTTCCTTGACTTTTTGACTCAATGACCGCTTCTAATGATATTTGGCTACCTGCACCCACGGATTTCACTTTGCTACCGGATGAGATTCATGTCTGGCGCATAGATCTTGAGCAACCGGAACCACAACTACAAAATTTAGCAGCGACCCTTTCCAGTGACGAAACGGCTCGTGCTGAACGGTTCTATTTTCAGGAACATCGACAGCGTTTCATTGCTGGTCGTGGTATTCTGCGAACTATATTAGGTAGCTATTTGGGTATCCAGCCTTTACAAGTGCAGTTTAATTATCAGCAGCGTGGCAAACCAGTATTAGCAGATAAATTTGCCGATAGTGGACTGGCGTTTAACTTGTCTCATTCCCAAGGTTTGGGTTTGTGTGCGGTGAATTGCACTCGCCCTATTGGTGTAGACCTAGAATATATTCGCCCGATGTCTGATCTGGAAGCTCTTGCCAAACGGTTCTTTTTGCCGAGAGAATATGATATGTTGCGATCGCTATCTCCCAACCAACAGCAAGAGATATTTTTCCGTTATTGGACTTGTAAGGAAGCTTATTTAAAAGCAACTGGAGACGGACTATCCCAGTTAGAGCAAATTGAAGTATCGTTGACTCCTACAGAACCAGCCAAGTTACAGATATTAGAAGACTGGAGTCTTTTTGAACTAGTACCTGCAAACAATTATGTTGCTGCTGTTGCGGTAGAGAATTTTGGCTGGGATTTGAAGTGTTGGCAATACTGATGTTGACTAAGCTCATCTCCTGGGTGAAACAAGAGAGATATTGTGGACAAATGACAAATGACCAATGACAAATGACCAATGACAAATGACAACCAGCTTACTTATCCTCCTGCATATGTCTCACAATTTTTGTTACCAGGTTTCTAGGTACAAATCTGACGCTTTTTGCAAGTATTGTATTGAGTAAACCAGGAATGACAATGGTTTGACCCTTCATTAAGGCACGAAAACCAACTTCAGCTACTGTTCGTGCATCCATCATCCTCTTACCCTTGAGCAACTTAGAGTCAGCCATTCCGGTTCTTTCATGAAAGGCAGATGCGGTTGAGCCTGGGCAAAGAACTGTCACAGTGACACCAGTACCTTCTAATTCATTAGCGATCGCTTCAGAAAAAGATAAGATATAAGCTTTAGTAGCAAAATAAACTGCCATCAAAGGCCCTGGTTGAAAAGCAGCAGCCGAGGAGACGTTTAATATTTTACCTTCACCTTGCTTGACCATGTGCTTTACAAATAGCTTAGTTAAATGGGTGAGACACACCAAATTTACCTGTAGCATTTCCAATTCAGTAGCTAGGTCTGTTTCGTGAAATAATCCATAGATACCAAATCCGGCATTATTTACCAGCACATCAACATTAATATCGGCTTTTTGCAACTCCGTGAAAATTTCTTCAGGAGCCGTTGATATAGATAAATCCTTAACAATAGTTTTGACAAAAATTCCAAATTTTTCTTGGAATTTAGCTGCAATTTCTACTAGCGTTGGACCATTTCTGTCTACTAATACCAAATTGTAATCATGAGCAGCAAAAATACATGCTAATTCGTAGCCAATTCCACCGGCTGCCCCAGTAATAAGAGCAGTTTTTTTGCTCTGTCTTTGATGTGTTGTGTTCATGTAAGAATATTGGTGAATTCAATTTGATGAAGCTGCGTTGCATTTACAGTGGTTCTTGTTCTACAATTAAGTACGCGTAATATCTGAACCTACAAGAAATATCTTGAGTTATTACCCTTTCAAATGCTTATGTGATGCATTGGATAGATGTAGCAGTCCAAACGCAAATTTAGGACTTATGCATCGAAGAAGTTAGGCCTTAAAGGAGTTCGGTTATTTCAGACTGCTAGCATTTGGCTTTTGATCACTCACAAAAGCCAGCGAGTAAAATCAACCTTTTATGCCCGACATTAACCATTCTATCCTCAATTGCTTCTGTCAAGGGGTGAATACTAAAAATTTACATGATTGAGCATAAAAAAACAGGGCAATTATATTGCCGCTGTTAGTGTATTAGTTGTTGCTGGCATCTGAAATATTGGCTATTTAGCAGTACTGAGTTTTAAAAAGCTTGGACTAAATAAACTTATTTTTTAGGTTCGTAACGCACCGAAAGTGTTCGGGATAGTGCGTTACGTTCCTAACACATCCTACGCAATTTGTGAATTCCTAAGCGAGATTCAAGAAGCCGCTTTGAATCAAGTAGGCGGTATAAGTCATAAACAATTGAGAGTCAATGGGAGGACAAGCAATAGAACTTCCTGCTAGTGCATGGAGAGTATCTTGGCAGCTAATATGGGGTCTTCTAGCTTGCAAATACAAATCAGGAATAGTCAGTTGTTCATCAGACCAACGTTCCAGTAAAAATGGTCGCAGAGTGTACAAAGGATTGTCAGCAGAAGTCACATTATTGATTAACTCTGATTGCCATTTTTCGTAAGGAATCATCTCAACTGAATAACCAAAAGAGCGTATCCACTCAACTAGCATTTTCAACGCTGCGGGTTGGGGATGTTGTAAATTGAAAGCCTTACCTATGGATTCTTTTTGGCGTGATAGATAAACGATCGCTTTACTTACATAGTCTACAGGTGACATATCCAACATATAATCTACATCAGGGAAATATCCCATTTGTAGACAGCCCTTGGTCATCAAATTGATAAAGTCATGTGTGTTACAAATACCTGTTTTGCTATCACCTGAAATCAGTGGGGGTCTGTGAATAGTTACAGGAAGCCCACGATCACGAGCAATTTTAACTAACTTTTCAGCTACCCATTTAGTTTGTGAGTAACCAAGATAAATGCCTTCCCAATGATTGAATTCATCCTGTTCTTTAACAACCTTACCAGCATAAGCAGTCGATTCAAAAACAGCCACACTAGAAACGTAATGTACAGGCTTGACTTTTATTTGACAAGCCAATCTCAAAACTTCTTGAGTTCCTAAAACATTGGCTGCTTTCAGTGCAGAGTATGGGAAAACATAATTCAACAAAGCAGCACTATGATATATAGTATCAATATTGGCAGCTAAAATTTGAAACTGTTCCGAACCAATACCTAACAATGGTTGAGATAAATCGCCGACAATCGGAATAATTCTGGAGTTAAATTCTTCCTGCCAAATGGCATACTGTTCCAGATTTTTTTGGAGTTTGCTTTTGCCTTCTTCGGCATTAGCAGCACGGACTAAGCAATAGATATCCGCATTGGTTTCCTGTAGCAATTCCCGGATAATAAAGGCTCCTAAAAAGCCAGTTCCACCAGTTAAAAAGATGTTCTTGGGTTCATCTATAGCTACATTAGATGCAGCACCAGGATGGATAGTAGGGTCAAGAACAGCCTCAGCACCTAAATCTAGAACAGTGGGTGCAGCATTGGCATTAGAGGCTACTACCTTTGTATCTTGAATCGGTGAACCATCTTGCACTTCTTCAGCTAAACGCTGTGAAAGAGCCTCAATATTTGGGTAATGCCACAGCAGCAACGGAGATGGTTGAAATCCGAGCAACTTTTCTAAGTTACTGACTAGAATCATTGCTTGGGCTGAATCCAAACCATAGTTTTCTAAATGTTCTGTGACATCTATTTCATCAGTTGCTACTCCTAACAACTTAGCTAAGTTAGATACCAAAAATACTTGAATATCGTCTGCTGTGAAAGACTGTTTTATAGTCATTTTTAAATCTCCAACAATGATGTAGAACGAACAGGGTGATATTGACTGTAATAATCGGAAGTTTGCAGCCCTTGAATTTTCAAATTTTGGACACGATACAAAAAGGCTGCACCAGTCATAATTTGATTAGCAACATCAACTACCTGACGATTATTTGGTTCAGAAAGGTAAGAACCGCGTACCCAGTCATTGAAACCGCCCATTGCCGGGCCACACCAAATTTGATAATCGACTTCTCTACCTTTTTCGCCAGAACTAGACCAGCGAGAAGATAATCCTAGATACCATCGGAAAATCAACGCCATTTTCAGTTTAGGATTATTGACTGCTTTCCCAAGTTTTTCAGGATTCTTTTGGGACAAATAAGCCGCAGTTCCTTCCCATACTTCGGCAATAGTTTTACGAAAAACTTGTTTTTCTAATTTCTCTCTTTCTGCAAGAGGGATGCTTTCAATGGAATCATAAGCGCGATAGAGTTCAAATAATTTCTGCGCTCGCATGGGGAACATTGTACCCCGTTTGAGAACTTGCAATTTGACTCCCATTTCAAACATATCTGCTGCTGGCGCCATAATCATATCAGCCATTTCTGCTTGGGCTAATAACTTTTTGGTATGTTCACAAGCCCCAGATTCAACACATGATTGATTAATGGAACCAGTCATTACATAAGCAGCGCCCATCATAAAGGCTGCTAATGCTGATTGTGGTGTCCCAATTCCCCCTGCTACGCCAATTCTTATTGGTGTTTGGTAATGATATTGTGCTTGAATTTCATCCCGCAAGGCAATAATAGAAGGCAGCAAACAAACCAGAGGACGGTTATCTGTATGACCTCCAGAATCAGCTTCGACGGTAATATCATCAGCCATCGGAACTTTAGTTGCAAGAGTTACTTGTAACTCAGTAATTAATCCTTGTTGAAGAAGTTCTTTGAGTATTCTCGCTGGTGCTGGTTGCAGAAATTTAGTAGCAACTTCTCGACGAGAAATTTTGGCAATGACTTTATTTTTGATTTCAATTTGATTGGCGCTATTCAACCCCAATCCAGCAACACGGTAATAAACAATGTTGGGGGTTAAGTCGAGAAATGCAGATGCTTCTACTGTTCTCACTTGATATTTGAGGTATAAATCTACAGCGCGGCGTTCAATCGCAGGTTCATTGGGGCTGTGAATTAAATTAAATGCGTAAGGCCCTTGAGGTAAAGCTTGTTGAATGCGATTTATGGCTGCTTCCAAACGTTCTGGAGTTAAACCACCTGCACCAAAGGAACTCAAAATTTGCTCTTTTCCGAGTGCAATGACCATTTCTTCAGAAGCAATTCCGCCAGCCATTGCGCCGGTAACATAAGCATATTTTACTCCATGAGAGGAGAGGAAATTGGGATCTCCAAACTGTTGAATGCGGATTGGGGCTGCAAATGTTAGCAGTTCTACTTGTGCTGTTGTGCCATTATCACCAGGGCATAAATACCCCTCATTTGTGACACCGATTTTTCCGGCAACTTTCACGATGTAGCAGGGTTTATTTAACACCATCAATTTATCTTTGATGGTTTGTTTCTCGAAAGATACAGTTTCTAAAGAACCTTTCCAAACCTGGTTTTTGTTATGCGACCAAGTGGAGAAGTTAAGACCATTATCGTGTTTACTTAGTACCGTATCTACGGTTGTCACGGTAGTTATCCCTCGGATTACAAACAATGGATGATATGAAGGGTGTGGACTCTGTTAACGAACCGCAGAGGCGCAGAGGGCACAGAGTAAGAGAGTAATACCAATTCTCTCGGAGATGCACTTAATAATTTTTAAACGAACCGCAAAGGACGCAAAGGGCGCGAAGGAAGAGATAAGTTAAGAATTAAGCGGTGCAAGTTGAGAGAGAATTGGTATGAGATATTAAGATTCTTCGTTAAGCAAGTTTTGGGCGCAAGCTAGTTGCAATTGAATGATTTCGCTCATTTGTTGACTGTAATCTTGTCTAGCTTGTAAGAAGGCTGTGTGTGTTTTAGTTATCTTTGAATTATTAGCATTGAGCTTTTGATACTGGGTCTTATTTAAATCGAACATGCTGATGATGCTACTAATTTTTTGAGTTCTGACGGGTGGGAAAGAAACAGGAATTGGCTGTCTAATTGCGCTTGACTCAGAAGATTGTAATTGTTCTCTCGGTTCAAAAACGTTATCAATGATATTTTTCGGTTTTACTTCTTCTGGCTGAGGCAAGATGTTAGGGGAGTAATTTTCTTCTTGGGTTATTTGGTTGGAAGTGTTAAGATAATCTGTGATTTCAGATTGTTGGACATTAGGTATAGTTGGATGCTGTATTTTAAAGCGATCGCACTTAATATCCTCAACCAAATTTTCAACAAGTTTGCGATTTTCATCGCTCAAAATTGTAGCAGCAATTGCTTTTCCACCCAAGGTAACTGTTCTCAATGTTGCTTTATTTTGATTAGCGGTTCCTTGAGCTTTGTTGTACAGTGGTGATAAATCCACGTTCACTTGATGACTGAGTAATTTTGCTAATGCTTTGACCATTGCAGCATGGTCATCCATTCCTCTACGATTTAGAGAAACTGTGATATGTTCTTGGTTGCCGAGAATTTTATCAATCCATCGTGAACAAACACTACCGGCACCTGCTTCTAAAAATATTTTGACTCCATCGCCGTAGACACGATTAACTAATTGGGGAAAATCAAGTTCTTGGCACAATCCTTTGGCGATGTTGTGGGCAATGGTATCGCTATCAAGTGTAATTGGTTGATAGTCGGCGGCAGAATAAAACACAATACCGGGCAGATTTTGTGATGGTAAGGTGTTTACCTTCTTGATTTCCTCGAACTGCGATCGCATCGCCTCACAATGTATCACATGGTCGAAGGGAGCGGGGAAAGAATTACAACCTAAAGTTGCTATCACTCGCTTACAGGCTGCATCTTCACCAGCAATTAATACTTCTTCTGGTGTGTTTATTTGAGTTAAGTAGACGTGATTTTCATGTTTCAGGCATTCTCTAACTTGAGATGGAGTAGCCATGAGAACATAGGTATTCCAAAAATTGTTGTTTGGTGAATCTGTTAATCCCCAATATTCACGTACAGCATTTTTCGGCCCAGATAACTTATCACCAAATAGAGGTGATGAGTTCAAGGTGTTACTTCCACCCTCAAAATTACTCCAAACACCTTGGGCAACCATCATACTAGTTTCACCCAAGCTATACCCAAATACAGATTGCGGCTTGACTTTAAAATCATCTCGGAAAATTGCCGTCATGTATCTAGCAAAGGCGATTTCACTTTCAAACATTGCCAGTGAATCATCTAACAATTGCTTTTCGAGTGTTTCTAGTTGCCTGGTTGTCAATTTAGGCAAGCTTCTGGGATAAACTAACTTTTCAACATCGGCAGCCCGATTGTAGAGATTGTTACTTTTTAAATCCTCGAAGACTTTAGGAAATAACCGGAAGACGGTGCGACCAATGCCAATATAAGAATTGACTGCTGCGGGGTAAACATAAGCAACCGCTCCAGTTTTACCCAATGGTTTCGCAGTGAAATAACTTCCTATTGGTGTTTGCCAATCTGTACCATTTTCAAAGGCATTATTTACACCTTTACGAGCAGATTCAATTTCTTTGAGTAGTTCTTTTGTGTTACGTCCTGCGATTGATAAGACGTATTTTGCATCAGATTGCTGCTCAAAGGTAGCGAATGTTTGGCTGGCGGTAGCTGATAAAGAAGAACTAGCTTCAATGCATTTTTGAAGATGGTTTAGGATATCGGGTATAGTGGAGCGATCGCTAACTGCGATAGGAAACAGATGAAAAGGCATTTGTTGCAAATATCTGTTGTCGCGCTCCTCTTGGCTGGGTTCCTCCGACAAGATTAAATGGGCGTAACTCCCATCTATACCCATACTATTAATTGCTGCTATTCTGCGTGTGCCGCCTTTATCGACAAACCAAGGTCTTGATTCCATTGCCACATAGAAAGGGCTACCTTCCCATACTTGCGGTGTTTTGACACCAGACCATTTTGGGGTGGCGGGAATATACCTGTAATAGAGACAGAGAGCGGTTTTGATTAAGCTAGCAATTCCTGATGCTGTATAGGTGTGTCCGATATTGGATTTGACACTACCTAATGCACAGTGCAAACCATTGCCCACTTTCGGATAAGCTTGGAGTAAACCTGTGATTTCGGCTTCATCCTCCTGGGGAACGCCACTACCGAAGACTTCCACATAGTTAACCTCTGTGGGTTGAATCTCCGCCATCTCGAAAGCTTGTTTGCAGACATTGCCGATAGCTGAAGCATCAGGTTTTACCAAAGCGTCACTCAAAGTAGAATTACCTTGTGCAAAACTCATAGCATCAATTACTGCATAGATGCGTTCATTATCTTCTTTAGCAGCTTCGTAGCGCTTGAGAACGACAGCACCCGCACCTTCGCCAACCATCCAGCCATTTGCTTGTTGGTCATAACCCAAGGTATTCACACCTGTATTAATTGGGGCAAATTGGCTGCGGAATAAGACGTTTTCCACACCACCGGCTAAATCTACCGCACCAACAACCACTGCATCAACTTCTCCCGTAGCAAGTAGCATTTGGGCAATTTCCAACGCTTTGAGGGCAGAATTTTCGCCAGCGCTAACGGTGAATGCAGGGCCAGTGAAATTCCACAAAGCAGAAATCCGACTCGCCATGATGTTGGCGATGTGACTTACATATTCGCCGATTTCTACTGGTTGGTGAATGCTATCTTTGACGATGGTTTCCAGTTGCGCCAGTTGTTCAGCAGGTAGAGAAATTCCTTGGTTGAGTAAGCCATCCTTAACTTGCGAAGATAAATTCCATCTTTGCTGTAGCTGATGCACAGAGAATTCTGTCTCGGCGGCAACAATCACAGCCACATTGCCACCCTCCTGTAGTTTCGCATCTTTGACGGCGCGATCGCTAACCTTGAGGAGCAACAATTGTTGTGGGTTTAATTTGTCTATTTCATTCGGTGGGATTTTGCACGATAAAGTATCGATTTCAAAATCCTTGATATATGCCCCTACTGGTGCTTTACCGTCTGTTAAACCGTACTCTTTCAAAACACTTTCTTGATTTTCTATACCATGCCATCTTTGAGGCGGTAGAGAAGTAAAATGCTGTGTTCCATCATAAATACTGCGTTCAAAAGCATCTAAGCCATTGCAGTTACCAAAAAAGGCATCCATGCCGACGATGGCGACTTTGGTAGGTGGAGCAGGTGGAGTTGATTCAACTGATTCTGCTGTATTTCCTTGTTCTAAAATCAGATGAGAATTAGTGCCGCCAAAACCGAAAGCGCTAATGGCTGCCCGTTTAATTGATGAATTATTATTCGGCCATGTCGTAGCTGTTCTAACGATTTTGTCGGCAGAAATTGTAGCTTTTTCTGATGTTAAAGGTTCAGAAACATTCATGGTTGCTGGAATTACACCATGCGACATACTCAAAATCACTTTAGTCAAGCCAACCATGCCGGCAGCAGTTAACAAGTGACCAGTATTTGCCTTAGCAGAACCTACCAGAGGTGCAGCTTGATTTTGACCAAAGAATGTTTCTATGGAGTTAAATTCGGTTGTATCTCCTAGTAATGTGCCAGTGGCGTGACACTCTAGATAATCGATGGTTTTGGGACTAAAATTCGCCTCATTATAGGCTCGTTCAAAAGCTAGGACTTGTCCTTTAGGATTCGGACTCAATAAATGTTTACCTTTGCCATCATTCGATAGTCCATTACCGCAGATAGTGGCAAGAATATTATCACCATCTCTGACAGCATCAGAATATCTCTTCAGCATCACCATCCCAACACCGTCGGCGGGAATTAGCCCTCTAGAGGACTTATCTAAAGGACGGCTGATGCCGTTTTCTGCATACCCTTGAACACCGGAAAATAACATCCGCACGAATAGGGAATCTGCACAACTGATGGCTCCAGCTAACATGACATCAGCTTTGTGTGACCATAAGTAATGAGATGCTAATTTAATCGCATAAAATGATGAAGAACAAGCAGCATCCAGACATAAATTAATCTGGGATAGAGAGAGAGCTTGAGCAACGATAGATGCTGGTAAACCAGATATCATCGCATTGTATAAAGATGCTTTAGTTGCACTTGGTACAGCTAAATCAAAGTCTTCATACTGCAAAAGTTCTCTGACAGCAGGAGTAATAGCTTGCTGGTAAATTGGAGAGAATAACTGATTAGATAATTTTGTTGGGAATGACAAATTACCTAAAATTACGCCGCATTTTGCCAGGACATTTTGATTACCCCAATAACCACTCTGTACAATTGCTTGTTTAGCGGCATACAATGACCATTTGAAAGTATTATCTAAACTGTCAACAAATTCTGATGGTAGATTGTATTCAGATGGATTAAACTGGAAGTTACGAATGTAACCGCCTTTGAGAGAATAGGTTTTGTCTGGTGTACCTTTAACGGGATTGTGAAATATTGTCGGATCTACTCCGATTTCTTCGACGGTTGCAGAGGATGTCGAATCTTTTTGATTAACGATATTTTGCCAGTATTCTTCAGGATTCTTTGCATCGGGGAATAGGCATGATAATGCGATGATGGCTATTTTTTCCACGATTTATATGCTCCGAGTTTGGGTATTTAGCAAGAGATAATTAACAGGCAGGATTTACGCTGTTCCCCAAACTTTAAACGAGGCAAGTTATAGCAATCCTAAGATTAAGCTAGCTTTGATAGTTTGTAGTAAAGACTTTCGTACTTAGCACAACATTTCATGAATTCTCTGCGAACCTTTGCGTTTCCCTTTGCGCCCCTTTGCGTTTAAAATTTAACCCTCAATTCGCCACAAGTTCACACAAATCTGTACTTATAAAACAAGGACTAAAGTCCTTACTACAAACTTTGAATTTCACAGATTACTAGCTTCTGAGCATTTTCATTGACCAAATAATGGCATGAGCGCCGAGCATTCGTGAATAGATTTTACCTTGGCGGTCGTGTATGATGAAGTTTGCGATCGCACTACTTGGTGTCTTAGCTAGTACTTCACAAGAAACGTAAAATGTTTCGTTATGTGGTATCATCGCAAATTGTTCAAATTTTTCTACTTTTCCAGGTAAACAACCTTCTTCATGAAAGTGTTGTGTCCAAACCCATAAGGCGTGCATACTCAAGTCAGTGGTGTAAGGATTTACCCATTGGACAGGGAATTGTCCTTGTTCCTGTGCAGTGAGTTCTGGCCACAGACATTCTGTAGTGATTTTTTCAGGACTGATGTTTAAAACTCTTTTAATTTCTTGAAAACCGGGGCCGTGAAATAATGTAGCCCCACCATTTTGGTAAAATGCTTTTCCTGTAGCGGTGATGATATTATCTTCTTCGAGATTGAGAGATTCATAAGTGGGTACATCTGGGATTTCTCGCTGGAGATTGAGTTGAGCGCTAAAATGAAACTGGATTCTACCTTGTGGGTTTTTACTCGAAATTTTGGCTTTAAGTTCGATTCTTTCAAGATTAACTTTAGAAATTTCTTCTATTTCTAAAAGATGTTCCTTTGCTAATGTCTCATTGAAAGTAATCCCCTTCAAAACTTTAAAATCTTGGTAATTAAACAATCTGTAGCCTGGATATAATTGTTCAGAAGCATTGATAATCCAGGTCATTGCACAAGTTGCTGGTAAAACTGGAGAACCAGCAATCGTATGATCGTGCAAAAATGGATTAGCCTCCAATGTCATTTGGCGACGAATACGATAAGTTCGTAGTTCTGAATCTAACTCTGCCGCCAGGGGAACTAATGGACTACCAATAACAACTTGTGAGGTTGCATGATTGGCATTATCCATTTCCTTAACCAGCATTTGTGCCCCAACTGCAATGGGAATTATATCAATTTTCCGCTCTTGAAAAATCTTCTTTAATTCTGCTGTCACCATGCCACTGTCCCAAGCGCCCCAGTTGATAGCGACTACATGACATGAGGGATAACTTTGCTTAAATATATGGGCTGATTTGTTCAGAATTTCATTTGCGATCGCATAATCAGATTGTCCGGGATTTCCGTAAAAGCCTGTGACTGAAGAAAACAAAACTAAATGCTGAAGTTGATTAGGGTTAACGCAAGTTAGCAGGTTTTCTAAACCTTGAACTTTGGCGGTGTAAACTTTTTCAAAATCCTCTTCTGTTTTCTTTTCAATTAACTTATCAGCTAAGTTTCCAGCGCCGTGGATGATTCCGGTAATTGGGCCGAGATGTTGCACAGCAGTGGCAAGTTTTTCTTGTAAAGCTGGCGTATCTGTAACATCGACGCTGATATATTCTGCTTTAGCTCCGGTTTTTTCAATTGCTGCTAGAGTCTTTTTAATTTCGCGGCTGGAGGTAATTTTGTTATATATTTTTTGCACATTCATGGGTGTGGGCTTCTCTCCTTGAGAAAGAAGGTTTTCCATGATGCATTTTTTCAATGCGGATTCATCAGAATTTTGAGCATAATCTGGCTCGGTTTCTAATAGTTCGGAGCGACCGAGGAGGATGAATTTACAGGGTTGCTGTTGGGCTAATCTGATAGTACACTCAGCCGTAATCCCTTTTGCACCGCCGCTCACGACAAAGACAGATGATGGACTAAGCTGGGCTGTTTGTGTCATAAATCCTCTGGGATTAATTCGTAATTCGTAATTCGTAATTTGTAATTAAAAGATGCTCTCTTATCTCTTCCTCTGTGTCCTCTGCGCCTCTGCGGTTTTTTTTAACGAACCACAGAGACGCGGAGAGCGCAGAGGGAGGAGATTAATCGGCGATAATGGTGACTCGTCCTTGTGAGCCATACCCAACTTCACTTATATAAAGGTTGGGGTCGTGAAGTTCGGCGATGATGTTTTGTACTGACTGTTTAGCGTCAAGTCTGGGGCTTAGGTCGATCGCACGAGTAAACACCTTTGGCCATTCCCATCTCAGAGTTTTGGTTAATCCGAACAAACCAGCGCCGATCGCACCGAAGTTGACTTTGTACTCTAAACCGAAGGCTCCATCAAGGTGAGCAACTGTGCAGAAACAACTACGTCCATGCTTTGCAGCTTCGTTTAGGGAGGGTTTGAGGTGTTTCGCCATCAAAAATACGTGCTTGACGATCGCCTTTTCTGATTCGTTATAAGAAATACTCCCGGTGTGATTTCCTACAAACATTGGATGTAGATGGATGAAGGCCCCGATCGCTCCGCAGTGAGATGCGATCGCTTGCAATTGTTGTTGAAGATGTTCTTCACTTAAGTTTGCTAAGGTGACGCGGGTTACTCCTGTGGGTAAGGGCGCTTGTTGGGCGATGAGCGATTGGGGGAAGCTGATAACTACTACTTTCCAGCCTTTCTCGATTAGGGATTCGGTTAATTTATAGGTGGTGAGGGAACCATCATCGGTGATTAAACCGATGTGTCCCTCTGGTAATGTGAAATCCAAGTAATCGGGCTGTGGTAGACTTCTGAGTTTGACGAGATGGCGCTGGATATTATGCTCTAGTTCATGTTCTAATTCCGGTGGCTGCTGTTGGACAAACTCAGGTTCAGACTTTTTTTTTTCACCTCCAGCCAACTGCTGTAGGTAATCAACTATTTGACCGATGGTGCGGAGGTCTCCGAGTTCTTCGATATTTGGTTTGGGTAAGTTGGGGTACGTTTCTTGCATCGCCCCTAAGATTTCTACCCGTTTGATGGAGTCAATACCCAAGTCGGCTTCCATGTCCATTTCCAGTTCCAGCATCTCTACTGGATAACCGGTTTTATCGCTGGTGATGGCTAACAGGGTTTCACCTAAGTTTGCAAATTCATCACTTGTAGCGGGAGCGGCTTCTGGTTCTGGGGTGAATGCGACAACTAAGCTGGGTTCCGGTGCAGCGACTACCTCAACTACTGGTGCAGTCTCTACTGCAATCTCAGTTGCTGGTTGTATTTCGTGAACTGCAATTTCTACCGAAACACCTTTGGAAGCGTGGGATTGCAGATACTCTACAACTTGACCAATGGTGCGTTTTTCTGACAGTTCTTCTAAATTGGGCTTGGGTAGGTTGGGGTACATTTCTTGTAGCGCCCCTAAGATTTCCACCCGTTTGATAGAGTCAATCCCTAAATCAGCCTCCATGTCCATGTCCATTTCCAGCATCTCGACTGGGTAGCCGGTCTTGTCGCTGGTGATGGCTAACAAGTTTTTATCCAAGTCAACAATATCGATGGTTGCGTTAGATACAGGTGCAGCAGTTGTGGGTGCTGGTTCTGCAACAACTTCCTTGACTGGAGGTGAGCTAATTTTAACTACAACCTCGGTTTGAGGTTCTACAACTGGGGCAGGTGGCGCGACTACAGGCTCTACTGTCTCGACAGTGGCGAAATGGGGAGTGGGAAGTAGAGACGCGATCGCTCGTGTCTCTGGGGATACAGAAGTTTCAACTACAGGCTCTACAGCAGCCGGCAGAGGTGCTTGGGTAACATTTAAGCCATTTTTAGCTACAGGCTCAGTTACAGGCAAAGGCTGGCTTTCTACTATCTTGGTAGTGGCGGGTACTGGTGCTTCTGTGGTGAACGGAGTGAAATTGCTGAGTTTCTCTGTTAGTTGAGTTGCTCCCTCACCTGAGATGATTTGAGAATACTCTTGCTGAATGAGTTGGAAAAAGCTCTTAGTATATTCCAGTTGCTCTTGGAGATATTGCTCATGGATGCGTAGAGTTTCACCTTGTTGGGAATGAAACTGCATCATGCTACGCTCTAAGCTTTCCATGACAACTAGCTTCATTTTGGCAGTTTCGGCTGTTGATTTACTTTCACTCAACAAGGAATTCTGCTGCTGCATCAGTTGGAAAAATGCCTTAGCGTATTCCATTTGATGGTTGAGATAAGTACCGTGAACTTGTAAATTCTCGGCTTGATTTTCCTGGAACTGTGTCAGGAGATATTCTAAACTTGCTAAAAGTTGTTCGTAATTTGTAAGTTTTTCTGGTGTTGGTTGCATCTTAGATTCCTGGACTGGTTGTGACAGGGTAACAGGATTCATCTGTTGCTCTGGCTGGGTGATGATACTAGCAGTCACACCGTTCATTGCTGGGGTAAGTTTTTTATGTCCGTTAGTTTCTATCACTGCTACAGGTGGAGTAACACCTGGGCTGCTAAATAAAGGAGCCACAGTTTCAGAAGATTCGGGAGTGGGTAATGTGACTTTATGCCCATCCTGCAAAGCTAGAGCGAAGGCGTTTTTCGTTTTTTCGGATCTGTAGTTGATGCCGTTTAAACGGACATTTAATGTCTTCTTCGTCTCAATTGGGGGGATAGTTTGGGGAAGTTGGTAAGGATCGAGGTTATTCAAAGCCATACCAATTACCCGCAACTGCACAACTGCTTCTCGCAAAGAGCGATCGCTATTCTTTTGAACGCTAGGGTTCAAAGATACGGTGATGTGAGGGCGATCGCCAAGAATCTCTTTCACCAAGTTACTAAGAATTCTCCTCGGCCCAAATTCCACAAAGCAAGTACCACCCGCCGCATAGATATTTTCAATTTCCTGTTTAAACAGCACTGAATTAGAAAGGTGCGTTTCCAGAATCTTTTGAATACCTTGAGCTTCCTTGGGATACTGCTTACTGGTAACGTTGCTGTAAACAGGGATTTTGGGACTTTGGAATTTGACAGACTTCGTAGCGATCGCAAATGATTTCTGAGCAAAGGCGATTAACGGTGTATGGAACGCTGCGGATACAGGTAGCAATACAGCTGTATATCCTTTCTCGTGTAAAGCCTCTTTGATTCTCGCTATTTCTGCGGTAGGCCCAGCTAAGACAAATTGAGTCGGAGAATTTTGATTAGCGATCGCAACTTGCGGAAAATGTCTCAGCACTGCTTCCACTTTGCTGATATCTTCTTTGACAGCCAGCATACTACCCGCATCATGATCCGGATCTTCGGGTGCAGCCATTGCTTGACCCCTAGCTTTCACTAAGAACAAGTAATCTTCAGTACTTAAAACTCCCGCAGCCCATAGTGCGGTTAATTCACCAAAGCTATGACCAGCAACAAAATCTGACTTAAATCCAGCTTGTTGCAGGATGCTGTACATCCCTGCACTCAACACCCCGATGGCTGGTTGAGCGTATTCTGTGCGTTGTAAGGCAGCAATTTGGACATTTTTTTCTGCCTCTCCAAACACAGGATGAGGGAAAACGATTTCTGACAACGGCTGCAAATTATCTTTGAGCAACAGGCTATCCATATAACCATGAAGACGGCGCATCAAAGGAAAATTCATTACCAGTTCGCGGCCCATCTCCAAGTATTGCGAACCTTGACCAGAAAATAGAGAGACAACTTTTCCACCCAACTCCATACCAGAGGCGCGGTAATAAATCCCTTGGGGATGCTCCCAAGATGCTGCTGTTCCTTTGTGTTTCAGCCAGTCAATGCTAGTTTGCAAGAACTTGCAAGCTTCTTCCAGATTCTCAGCTACAAATCCAAATCTGGCAGCAGAAAGGGGAATTTGTTGTGATTTGCACTCATTGACTAATTGTGCGTAATGTGTTTTTCCTTCAGGCGATCGCAACTTACCTAAAATCTCTTCCGATTTGCTCAACAATTGGTCTACTGTAGGAGCAAACAACAGCACTTCACTAGCATCACTGTGTAAGCGGTAAGCGGCGTTTTGGTCAGCTTCATATTCTTCTAAAACGACGTGATAGTTGGTTCCACCAAATCCAAAGGAACTTACACCTGCGCGTCTTGGTGCTTCTCCTTCTGGACGAATCCAAGGTCTGGTTTGGGTATTCAAATAAAAGGATGAATTTTTAATGTTGAGTTTGGGGTTTGGCTCGGTGATGTTAATTGTCGGTGGTAATACCTTGTGATGTAAAGCCAAAGCAGTTTTAATTAAACTCGCCGCACCCGCAGCCGCTTTTGTGTGTCCGATTTGTGATTTCACACTACCCAAAGCGATGTGCTGCTTTTTGTCATCATGTACATCAAAGAAGTCTTTTAAAGAACCGAATTCTGTCGGATCTCCAGCCATTGTGCCAGTGCCATGTGCTTCCATCAAACCAACAGTAGCGGGAGAGAAACCAGCATCTTCATAAGCACGTTCTAAGGCTTTGACTTGACCTTCTTTGCGGGGAGCATAAATACTCTTGTAACGCCCATCGCTGGAAGTACCAATACCTTTAATTACGGCATATATTTTATCGTTATCCCGTTCAGCATCTTCTAACCGTTTGAGGACAATCATCCCGATACCTTCACCCAGCATCATCCCATCAGATTTAGCATCGAAAGGTTTGACATTTTCACTAGGAGAAACCGCAGGTGTTTTGCTGAAGGATATGTAAGCCATGATGGTGTTGTCGGTATCAACACCACCAGTCAGCATCATGTCAGAACGATGCTCAACTAGTTCGCTAATTGCCATCTTTAAAGCACCAAAGGAACTAGCGCAAGCAGCATCAACTACACAATTCATCCCGCCAAAATTTAGGCGATTGGCAATTCTACCCGCGACTACGTTAGCTAACATTCCAGGGAAAGCGTTCTCATCCCATTTCACGTAAGCGCTTTTGATTTTATCGACGATTTTTTTGGTATCTTCATCGGATAAACCACTACTTTTAAGTGCTTTTTCCCAAATCGGATATTCCAACCTGGCAGAAAGTGGCATTCCTAATTGCTTGGCCATAGCCACGCCTAAGATTACCCCAACCATTTCGCGGTTAAAATCACGTTTTTCGCCATAACCTGCATCTTCCATCGCCTCTTTCGCAACCACTAAACTTAATAGTTGCGATACATCTGTGACTTCTAAAATGCTGGGTGGTATGCCGAATTCCATCGGGTTAAAATCTACTTCTGGAAGAAACCCACCTCTTTTACAATAGGTTTTATCTTCAGTAGTTCTGGGATTTGGATCGTAATAATCTTCAACACTCCAATGTGTGGAAGGAACATCAGTAATACAGTCAATTTTGTTTACTATATTTTGCCAATATTCCCGCAGGTTTCTGGCTTGAGGCAATAGAGAAGCCATCCCAACGATGGCGATAGGATTGTGTTGTAATTGTCTGTTAATTTTGTTGATTGACACTGATTTATCCGATTTCATTTTTTTTCCCTCGATAGACTTAATCACAGCCTGTTCACAATTATTGACAAGGCTTTCTAACTCCGCTAAGGCAGTATCAATTGAATAAGCAGACATAGGGCATAGTTAGTACTGTGAATTGTGTAGCTACAGTAATTCTGTTGCCTACTAATAATGAAAAACTCTGGTTTTGTAAGCAGTTAGCTATCCTATCTCCGCTAAATGCTTGTTTCCAAATCGACACCACACGACACATACTGCCAAGGTAAAGCCTGATGTTTCCAGGCGGCTTCGGCACACTGCGTAGGTGTAGCCCGTCGTAGACATCGCGAAAAAATGTTATCTAACGCTAGACTCTTGATATTGTGGCAATAGGTCGATGACGTTGTTAAAACTGGTAAAATAGTCTTGGAGTGTAATAGCTGCTTGACCAGTGAATTCAATGCATTTGTAATAGTAGAGATTTTGAGCAATGGTATCCCACTGGAACAATGAAAATTGAGGAGTAGCTAAAGGAACAGAAACGCTTTTATCACCCGGAACCGTTTGATTATCTAGCCTGATCACAGCAACATACCTGTTGTTAATGACAAAATTATGTATCTTGATAAATGTCATAGCCAGTTTCAACGTCCGGGATAATATATCTTATGGGATTTGACCCAGGAAAGTTGATAAGTTCGTTACAGAAGAGACACCACCTTTAATCCGAGTTTATGCAAGTTTAAAAAGTAATTAAACGATCATAAGGTGAGGAATAAGCAGTTATCTTTAGTTATTTTTAATTTTAAAATTCAAATTAAATAACTAGGTTGCTTAACTGCTTTTAAGCATTGAATTAATAAAAACAATAGCACACTTTATAGAAACTAAATCATTCCTTTAAAGTTATTTTATAAATAAACTTCCATTCTTCCTGTTGTGAATTTTGAATAAAATTCAGCATAAAAGTATAATTTATGACTATATAAATATGTGAGATATTTTGTTATCTACGGGTTAGCCAAAAATTTGTGCTGGATTAAGTTATCAATGCAAATGTGTTGTCTAGTAAGTAACAATTCCATGAATACATAAATAAATTGAATAACCATAAGTATGTTTTCTCAGAGAAACATGATAATTGAGTCAAAGTTTGTGGTTATTTTTCAATATAAGTCAAGTTAAAACGCAAAGTGGTTATTTATAAAGCAAATATTAATTTTTAGTATGTTGCTTGATAAACATAATCATGATTACATCATTTCAAAGAGCGTTTAGGTACGCTAGGGCAATGGAATTCGCGGAGTTTACGGGCACACAAGTCGGAAATAGTAGTCTGTCAAGGAATAATTGACGAGTCCATTCTTTGTAGAGACGGCGATTTATCACGTCTCTCTAACGTGTCAGTTTTTTAGACGCGATAAATCGCGTCTCTACATGAGGGCTTTCTGGCTTATCCCAATACGCTTGGGATAAAACTGGTGACTTGTATGTACACGGTAGCCTTTTAAAGTGAAGTGTCTGACGCAGGTCGTAAAGCCTCGTATAAACGTGGTTTCTAACCGCCCTTTAATTACTATGAAGAAAGCTGATAAGAATGTCTTATACTACACAACCTTAATAGCAACAATCTGTTAGTAATATCAAATCTGCTTGATAATTAACCATCTATTGGAATTTAATTAGCGGATGAGTGATTAGTGATGAGTAAATTTATTCAGTCTCTAATCTTACTTTGATGAAATATTGTAGTAATAGAATCAGAACTTATGCAAAGTTAATCCGTTGACAAAAATCAATTTTAATGGCATTGTTAATAACAAGTTTCTTCCAAGTTTGATTTATTTTTTACTAGCGCTTCATAGTTCTTGAAAGTTAAGTTTTTCGGTTAGTGCTATTGTATTTTACGCTACTGGATTAAATGTAAACATAGGATATAACTTAGGAAGCTTTGAAGTAACACCACCATTAATTTTCACGCCACAATAGTGAGTTTGGGCGGCAAAAGCGTACAACAATTCATATAAAACCAATTTAGACGCATCCACTTTATTAAGGTAGAAACCCAAGAGGGCAAGTCCTCTTGGTAATTTGCGGATGAGTCTATATCTAATCGACTAAATAATAACCAGGCTATCCCCTAGAAAACAGAATTGGAATGAAAATATGGCAGTAAATAAAGAAAGCCGATTATTCACAAAACCCGTAGGGCGATCGCAAGTAATTTTAGCAGCTTCTCTCACTTTGGCGGCGGGATTAATAGCTTTTTATAGTTTGGTACCACTTTGGTCTAAACCTAAAGTTGAGACACCGCCAGCAAATGCTCCCAAGGCTGTCGCTCCTGCGAAAGTTGCTGTGACTGCCTTAGGACGTTTGCAGCCAGAAGGTGAAGTTACTTCATTGAATGCTCCTAATTCAAATAATGGGGTGCGAGTAGAAAGACTGTTGGTGAAAGAAGGCGATGCGGTAAAAGCAGGGCAATTACTGGCGTATCTAGAAAATTATGGTCGTTCTAGAACAGCTTTACAACAGGCTTTAGACCAACTGCAAGTTGCCAAAGCTAAACTAGCGCAGGTTAAATCTGGAGCTAAAACCGGAGATATCGATGCTCAAAAAGCTGCGATCGCACGTTTAGAGCCACAATATAAAGGGGATGTTGCTACACAAGAGGCGACAATAGCCCGCATCCAGGCTGAGGTAGACAATGCTCAAGCCGAAAATGATCGCTATCAGCAATTATATAAACAAGGTGCGATCGCGGCTTCTGTAGCAGATACCAAAGCTTTACAACTAAAGACTACACAACAGCAACTTACAGAAGCCCAAGCGACTCTCAAGCGGACTCAAGACACATTCCAAGAACAACGCAAGCAAGCACAAGCACAACTCACCAGTATTAGCGAAGTGCGTAGTGTAGATGTTCAGGTAGCACAAACCGAAGTCAACAGTGCAACAACTTCTGTTCAACAAGCAAAAGCCGATTTAGATTTAAGTTACATCAAATCTCCCATAAATGGCAAAATTTTGAAAATTCATGCCAAAACCGGAGAAGTAATCAGCACCAGCACAGGATTTGCTGAGATAGGTAAGACATCTCAAATGTATGTGATTGCAGAGGTGTATCAAACCGATGTTCAAAAAGTGCGTGTAGGACAAAAAGCCACAATTAACAGCACTGCATTTACTGGAACATTACAGGGAACTGTCAAAGAGATTGGTTGGCAAGTTGACAAGCAAAGCATCTTCAGCCTCAACCCTGGTTCAGATACAGACCGCCGAATAATTGAAGTGAAAATCTCCATCGATAATCCCGCAGATAGTCAACGGGTGGCTCGTTTAACTAACTTACAGGTGGATGTTGCCATTCAGATTTAGTAATTGGTCATTAGTCATTTGTGAATGACAAATGACAAATAACAACTAACAAATAAATTCATGATTTTCAAAATTCCTTTAGCATGGCTACAGCTAGCCCAGCAAAAAGTTCGTTTACTAGTAGCTGTAGCCGGGATTGGTTTTATTGTGCTGCTAATGTTTGTGCAACTTGGTTTTCAAGATGCTCTCTATTCAAGTGCAACGGCAGTACATCAAAATCTCAAAGGAGATTTATTTTTAGTTAGTTCGCAATATAAATCTTTGACTTCAAATCAAAGTTTTTCGCGGACTCGTTTGTACCAATCCCTGGGGTTTGATGGCGTAGAGTCAGTTAGCCCCATGTATTTGCAATTTGCCAAATTGAAAAATCCGGCAACTGGTGAGAAATATTCAATATACGTTATTGGTTTTGATCCAGGCAGACCTGTGATAAATCTCCCAGAAGTTGAGAAAAATTTAGATAAACTCAAAACTCCCGATGTCATGCTTTTTGACCGGGGTTCTCGCCCAGAATTTGGCCCAATAGCTGAAAAATTTAATGCGGGAGAGACTGCACAGACAATTGAAATATTTCCCTTCAATTCATTAATTGGTTATCGGGTTAGAATCGGTGGATTATTCACATTAGGGCCTTCCTTTGGTGTAGATGGAAATTTACTTGTCAGTGACTCAACTTTCTTGAGGATAAATCCTAATACTCGTCCGGCAGATATGATTGATGTCGGTTTGATTTCCCTCAAACCTGGTACTGATGCAGAAACAGTACTGAAAAATTTGCAAGCAAGTTTGCCTAATGATGTCCAAGTTTTTACCCGCCAAGGCTTTATTGATTTTGAGAAACAATACTGGGCTGTCAGAACACCCATTGGTTTTATTCTTAACTTGATGTTGACAATGGCTGCGGTTGTTGGAGTAGTTATTGTTTATCAAATTCTTTACAGCAATATTGCTACACAGTTCGTTGCTTACGCCACCTTAAAAGCCATTGGTTATGCCAATAGCTATTTGTTAAATGTGGTATTTCAACAAGCTTTGATTTTAGCAATCTTAGGTTATATCCCAGGATTTATAACTTCTGTTTTGTTGTATAGTTTTGCAGCAGAAGCAACTAAATTACCAATAGTTATGACCACTAATAATGCACTAATTGTTTTAACCTCAACAGTATTAATGTGTATAACATCAGGAGCGCTTGCTATTAACAAACTCCGCTCCGCAGATCCAGGAGATATTTTCTAGCTATATCTTACCAGCAAAATAATCAAATTATTTTGCCCTGATATAGATTCATAACTAAGCATTGGTGCAGCCTCTCTACAGAAAAATTGCTCTTTATACCCATTTTAGATTTAGATTAAAAGTCTTTACCAAAATTCCAATTTGGTATAACTTTGAAATCTTTGATCTAACAACTCAAATTCACCTATTTAACAATAAACCAAAATTTATGAACCTCAAAAACAAAACCCTCCTAATTACTGGGATTGATCAACTTGTCGGTTTGCGTACAGCCGAATTAGCTATAGCTCAAGGAATGAATGTTCGTGGATTGCAAAGTTCTACGGAAAAGAACAAACAATTACAGAATTTAGGTGTTGAAGTAATTATTGGTAGTATTACCGATTCTACTATTGCTCAAAAGGCTTGTCAGGGAGTAGATATCGTTTTACATACAGAGCAAATTGCCGAAGAAGCTGGTGCAATTAAGCATTTTCGTGATATCAATGTTGGCGGTACTGTCAACATGGCTAAAGCTGCTAAACAAGCTGGTGTCAAAACATTTGTGCATCTATCCAGTGTGATGGTTTACGGTTTCAACTATCCTGATGGTGTTACAGAATCCGGGCCACTTTCTGGCGAAAATAATCCCTACTGTCAAACTAAAATAGAAGCCGAAACAGCAGTTTTAGAACTGAATAATCCCCCAGATTTTGGTATCATCGTAATTCGAGCCGGAGATATTTACGGCCCAGGAAGTATGCCCTGGATAGTCAGACCAATTCTGATGATGCGTCAAAAATTATTTGCCTGTGCCAATGATGCTAAAGGAGTGATTAATCACGTATATATAGATAACCTGATTGATGGCATCTTTCTCGCGATAGAAAAAGAAACCTCCGGTGAAATATTTAATATCACCGACGGACAAGAAACTTCGTGGAGAGAGTATTTTATGCGTTTAGCAGCAATGGAAGATTTACAAGCACCCCTTTCATTATCGAAAGATGAAATCAAGTTGTTTCTAAAGCTACGCGTTCAGGGACAAAAACTTTTTCGGAAAAAAGTTGATATTTTACCAGAGTCTATAGATTTTATGACTCGTCCCTACGCTTGTTCCATTGCCAAAGCACAAAGCCTGTTAAATTATAAACCAACAATTGACCTAGAAGAAGGAATGCAGCGAACACATGAATGGCTGCAAAAAACAGATATTCAAAGCTTGATGAAATAGTCCACAGATTTTTTAGAATCATTGTTAGGAGTTGGGAGTTGGGAGTTAGGAGTTGGGAGTTGGGAGTTGGGAGTTAGGAGTTAGGAGTTAGGAGTTAGGAGTTAGGAGTTAGGAGTTAGATATGAAGTATCAAAGTATTCTGACTTCTGGATTCTGAATTATTACGTTGCATCTGCCTAACAATTATCTGCAATTAAGCATAAAATAATCCACAGATTTTCCGAGTACTTGTTTTATATGAGTAGCAATCAGCCACGATTGAGCATCGGATTACCTGTATATAATGGTGAAAAATTTATCAAAGAAGCCATAGATTCACTCTTGGCTCAGACCTTTGAAGATTTTGAGCTAATTATTTCAGATAATGCATCTACAGATAAAACTGAAGAAATTTGTAGAGCATACGCCGAACAAGACCAACGTATCTGTTACTACCGCAATGACAAGAATATCGGTTGCGCCCGTAACTTTAATCGCGTCTTTAAATTGTCTTCGGGTGAGTACTTTAAGTGGGCAGCCTATGATGATCTACATGCTCCAGATTTTATCAAGAAGTGTGTTGAGGTGCTTGATCAAGACCCTAGCATAATCTTGTGTCACTCCCATACATATTTCATTGATGAACAGGGGAATTTCCTCCAAAACTACGATATCAAACTCAAGGCAGATGCACTAAAACCACACAAACGTTTTCACGAATTGCTGACCAAACATTTGTGTTATCAATGTTACGGAGTAATTCGCGCCAGTGCCCTGAGAATGGTACCGCCTATGGGTGGTTACGGTAATGCAGATGGAATTCTCTTGTTAAGGCTTGGTCTTCTTGGTAGGTTTTATGAAATCCCTGAATACCTATTTTTTGCCAGAAGTCATCCGCAACAATCAATGAGTATGTTCTTTCCAAATTACTTGTTGTTTTCTGACAAAAATCAAAAACCATTATTGAGTATGCTCCCTGATTTTTATGCATATGCAGTGTGGTTTGATTCAGCAAAGAAAGGACAAATCTTGTTACCACATTGGAGAATAATCTGGGAGTATTTACTTTCTATATGGCGTAGTCATCTAAGTCTGTATGAGCGTTTTTGTTGCCATATAAGTCTCCAACAGCAGCTAAAAGGGACAGAATATCTTTTACTGAAAGATTTGCTGAGAGTGCTGCAATTAATTTGGAAAAGTTGGCAAGTTGCATTAGTTAAAAAACAGCAATTCACACTTTGAACGAATCACTTCAGAAATAGAAGCTGTGTTTTCCAGCTTCTTCTCAATCCCAAAATCACTTATTTTTCACTACAAAATTATGCTGAAACTTTCTCAAATATCTCATGTTTTGCTTGCTACTTTAGTAAGCATCAGCTTTGCTAAAACAGTTAATGCAGAGCCAAGTGCAACACTTAGTGTTGTGGTAAATGGAATACAACACCAAAAAGGTGAGATTTGCTTCAGAGTTTACGCAAGTGAAAAAGGATTTCCGATGAGTAATACTAGTGAAGCTCAAAGTGGCTGTGCTAAGATTACTGGCAATTCTGTAAAAAAAGAATTTTCCGGTTTGAAGCCTGGAACTTATGCTGTCGCCGTAGTTGACGATCAAAATGGCGATCGCAAACTCAATAAAGACTTTTTCGGTATTCCTCAAGAAGGTTTTGGGGTTTCCAAAAATCCAACTGTGTCTATACAAACAGGTACACCAAAGTTTCGTGATGCCAGTTTTGTTGTAAACAAAAATACAACAGTCAACATTATCATGAAATATTCGCTGGATTCGTAAAGGAAATAGGGAACAGGTAACAGACTATTCCCTGTCACCTGTTCCCTGTCACCTCTCCCCTAATGACCAATTCTTCTGAATTACGGTTTAGATCACACCTACATATAAACAAGCCAATATTCTACCGGAGACTAAAAATTTAATGGAAGATTTGGCGATATTTCTGTCTAAGTCTTTGATGGGTTGGCTGGTTATTCAGGTGTGTTTAACGCTTGTTTTTATATGGTATCTGCGCTCATCCAAAAAAAACTTATTGCCAGATGACCAGTTGCCCAAAACCGCAGTGATTCTTTGCCTACGCGGAGCCGATCCGTTTTTGCCTAGATGTTTGCGATCGCTCCTAAATCAAAACTATCCACAGTATGATTTAAAGTTGATCGTTGATAGTCACGAAGATCCCGCTTGGAAAATTGCCAGTGAAACCATCACAGAGCAAGAAACGACCAATGTTCAAATCAGCCCTTTGAGAATAGTACGCAACAATTGTAGTCTCAAATGCAGTTCTTTAATCCAAGCTGTTCGTGAGTTGGATGATTCTTACAAGGTGGTTGCCTTAGTAGATGCTGATACTATAGTCCATGTGAATTGGCTACGAGAATTAGTCAGTCCTCTAAGGGATGCCAAAGTGGGGGCGACAACAGGTAATCGTTGGTACGTACCGACAGGTAAGTATTGGGGATCGTTAGTACGCTACGCCGGTAATGTATCCACAGTAGTGCAAATGTTTCTCTTCCAAATTCCTTGGGGTGGGACTTTAGCTGTGAAAACAGAAGTGCTTCGCCAAACAGAACTGCTAGATAAGTGGGGACAAGCTTTAGGTGAAGATTTTATGATGCACGACATCCTCAAAAAACATGGGTTGCAGGTAAAGTTTGTGCCTTCGCTGCTGATAGTAAATCGTGAAGAGACTGATTTATTCAACTTAATAGACTATCTCAAGCGCCTCATTCTTTTTTCTCGACTGTATCACCCGCGTTGGTTAGCTTTAGTTAGTGAAGCTGTTTCTAGCATTTTGTTTCCTACTACAGTCATCATCTTAGTTCTTGAGTCGTTGTTAGAGGCAAAATGGGAAGCTGCGGCTCTGTTGTTAGGCTGCTATGGAGTCTATACTGTCGGATTACTTTTGATAATGCTCGTGTTGGAATTAGAGATACAGCGAGTGGTTCGCTCTAATGACCAAGCAATCGCAAAATTATCAGCTGCTACAATCATCAAAATGTTGATTGCGATTCCGCTAACTCAGTGGGTTTATGGGTTAGCGATGCTATCATCCTTGTGGATATCAACAGTCACCTGGCGCGGTGTCGCCTATCGGGTTCAAGGGCCATGGAATGTCCGGTTAGTGGAATATCGCCCTTATCAATGGTTAGATCAGCCTATTGATAGCAAGGTTTCTCTTTGAAATGAATCGCTAGATATGAACTAGGGCATGAAAGTTATTACACTAAACATTCCCTAGTCTTCAAATTATATTATCTTATATTTAGTAGAAATATATTAGCTATAACCCTTGCCAGAATACACGCTTTTTCTTGTTGATTATCAAAATGTATTTGCATTAATGGCAAGGGTTTAGACAAGTATATTAAGGGGAATTTTGACTTAGTATTTTGGATGTTTTGATAGTTTCAATCTCGGTTTATAAACATCCGCTTCACAATCGACAATTTCGGCTAGCTGAAAATGCGTAAATCCTTAGTCTAACTGTATTAATGGGAATTTCTGAGCGAAATAATCAGGATGTTCATGAAACATTTGCTGCGTAAATCCTAAATTCAAAACCAGCATTTTCGTGAAATATTCCCCTTTATTATGACTAAGAAAGCACTTCGCATTGCATTATTTACAGGGTTGTATGCTCCTTTCTTGACTGGAGTTTCTGTTGCAGTTCACCAACGGGTTCGCTGGTTGCTAGAGCAGGGACATGAGGTTTTTTTAATCCATCCGCAAATTAACGATCGCTATCCCAAAAATGTAGGCGATCGCCCCATGCTCGGTTTAGAGGAAATTCAGTCTTTCCCTAATTTCTCTGCTTACGCATTCCCCACACAACCACTGTTATTCTACAAGTCTCTTCCTCAACCATTGAGCTATCGTCATTGGAGTGATACCAAGTTGCTGGAGAAATTCCAGCCTGACATTATCGTGGTTGAAGAAGCAGCCCAAATGAGAGGTTTATACTCATTTTTCTTGCAAGGTTATGGTCGTCCGATTGGCACCGAATACGGAAGACGAACAGGTACCCCAACAATATCACTCTTCCATACAGATATCGTTGCATATATCAAATATTACTTTGGGGATAAATTCTTTAGCTTAGTTCGTCCGATAATTCCTGCTTTAGTTAAGCAATTTAGTGAGTCTTATGACTTCAATTACTTTTCTTCTAAAGAACAACTCACTAAATACGAAGAACTGAAATGCCAACGCGCCGAATACGTCGCTTATCAAGGCATCGATTGCGAAAAATTTCACCCGCGAAACATTTGTTACAACCCCATTCCTAACGACAACCGACCAACTCTCCTGTTTGTCGGACGCATCACCCCCGAAAAGAATGTCAATCAATTGCTTGATATATTTCCAGTCATAGCTGCCAAAATCCCTGATGTCCATCTGGTGATTGTTGGTAGTGGCCCGCTAGATGAGGAAATTCGGGAGCGTGCTAAAAAGTTTGGATCGGGTGTTACTGTATGGGGTGAGTCTCATGGTACAGAACTTTTAGGTTGGTTTGCCAGAGCGGATGTTTTTGTCAACCCCTCCGTGACCGAAAACTTCTGCACTACAAATAACGAAGCGTTAGCCTCTGGAACCCCTTTAGTTGCCGTTATTGCACCCTCAACCTCAGAACAGGTGTTTCCTGGTCGTAATGGCTTTCTTGCCCAACCCAACAACCCCATTGACTTCGCCCAAAGGGTAATTACGATTCTGGAAAATCCCGATTTGAAAGCAGATATGACTAGACACGCTCGCCCTTCTATACTCGAATTTGATTGGTCGGCATGTATGCAAAAATTTGAAGACAAACTTTACCAAATCGTTGAAGGATCACAGAAGGTGGAGGCAAGTACAGGCAGTATAAGACGATAACGATAACAAACGCGATCGCTAGTACTATAGATACTAGCGATCGCTAGCACTGCAACTTTTTGCACCAACGGTTTTAGGATTAGCAAAAGCCGTGAATTGATAAAACTTTGAATTTTTCTCTTCTCTACCAAGCTGCAACCTAGTTGCATCAACCTGCAACTTAGATGCATTGACCTGCACCTTAGATGTATCGACTTGTACCTTAGTTGCATCGGTCTGCAACTTAGATACATCGACCTGCACCTTAGATACATTGACCTGCAACTAAGTTGCATCGACTTACAACTTAGATGCATCGACCTGCAAAAATTAAACAGCTTATTGGCGTGACAAGAGTAGTAGCGTTGGCGTAGCCCACTGTAGGTATCGCTACTACTCTTGTTAAAATCAATTATCTTAAAACTTTGCAATATCAAATATCCAAAAGTAACTAAGTTGATTCACCAATACTAAAGACATCCGACTCGCACTGCTGTAGTTGCAGCCTCAGTGCGGTTCCTTACTCCTAACTTATTTAGTACCTGGCTGACATGATGCCTAATTGTAGAAGGACTAAGTTTCATGTGTTGAGCGATCGCGTCATTACTTAATCCTAAAGCCAGCAGTGCTAAAACCTCTTCCTGTCGCTTGCTCAGTTCGTAAACAGGTTGAGATGATGGTTTGCTCGGTTGCAGCAAAGCCTGAATAATCTCTGCTGCCAACATAGAACGACCGATCGCAGCAGCTCGGATGGCATCCGCCAACTCATCAATCGAGATACCTTTGAGCAGGTAGCCAATAGCTCCGGCTTGCATTGCTTGCTGTACCAAGTCATTCGCAAAAAAACTTGTCAAAATTAAAACTTGAATTTCTGGGTATTTTTTGCGAATAGCCTTTGTTGCTTCTGCCCCATTCGTCCCCACCATCATCAAATCCATTAGCACCACATCTGGCTGCAACTGTTCGCACAAATGTAATGCTTCATCTGCATTACGCGCTTCACCCACTAATTCCATGTCATCAAACGCCAGCAAGAGAAATTTAATACCTCCCCGCAGGATTTCATGATCGTCAACAGTAATCACCCGAATCGGTTTCAATGATTTATCTTTTTCCATATATAAATCCGGGATATTAAAACTATTGTTAATACATTTACATTAATGTTCCATTTTCAGTATTTATACGTCAGATTCTTAATCTTTAATTTGTTATTTCCCGCCAGTCAATCACGCAAAATCCGACAACATAGTATTTAAACCTGTCTTTTATAAGTAAGTGGATGGAAATAAACATAACTATCTTACAAAAAGTAAATACGCCTAAAAACTTTACCAATCATCAATCAAAAAGAACAAATCACGCCTTTGGTAGTTAACTTTATTTATGCTTAATGCTCAATACCCAATTCCCTACTCCCCACTCCCTATTTTATTTAGAGTGGTTAACCAACTCAGGACAATCTCAGTCCCCTTCCCTGGATAGCTTGACAAATGGAAAGTAGCACCAATCGAATCAGCCCGTTCTTTCATAATTGCTATGCCCAAATGACCAGATGGTATTTTGTTGGAGTCAAAACCACAGCCATTATCGCTGATACGCAAAACCATCTTTTGTGAATCGCCGTGGAGGCTGACTGATACAAGCGTTGCTTGGGCATATTTAATAATATTATTCAGTGCCTCTTGAGTAATCCGGTAGAAGACAAGTTTCACCTCATTAGACAGAGAGCGATCGCCTTCCCCTGACACCGTTGTTATTACCTGTAAACTTGCCCGTCCTTGAACTCCCTTGGTTAACTGGTGTAGCAATTCACCTAAAGGTTTTTCTACCAAACCATTAGGACGCAACTCGACTAGTAAATTCCGCATTTCTGCTAACGCCCCTTGTGTCAATTGGGCGAGTTCTTCTAATCCCTGTTGGGCTGTCTCTGGGTTGCGTTTCCAGACTCTAGGCAAAGCTTCGGCAATTGTCGCCACAGTAAACAATGTCTGCGATACTGAATCGTGTAAGTCACGGGCGAGGCGATTTCGCTCCAGTTCCACAGCAATCTTGCGTAGTCGTTCGCTCTCTATCAATTGTTCGCGTAGCTTCACCGTTTGCATCAAGTCTTTGACCAGGCGTAGACTCATAATCACCACGAAGGACAGAAATCCATATTCGCTGAGGTATAGAGATTTGAACACTCCCAAATCCATTAGGCGATCGTATTGAATAGTTCCGACAAAAATCGCCAAACTCAAACCCAAAATCAGTGCAGCTTGCTTTTCGCCACGTTGATATTGACGGTAACAGGCGTAAAAAGCGAAAACTACATTACTGATAATACCTAAGAATTGGAACCCGAATAGAGGATTGAGTGTACCTTCTGGGTGGGTAATCGGTTCGCCCCAAGGCAAAGAGATGCTTGATAGTCTGCTGATATGGGAGTAGAGAATCCCAGTTGGTGAAGCTTCGTTAATTAAGATGCAGATGAGGTAGAGGCTATTCAGTGCCAACAGTAGGCGTACTGGCTTAAATTTAGTATATAAAGCCACAAACCAGACACAAGCAATTGTGAAAAAAAAACCTAAGGAAGATGCCAATTTTCTGGCATTTATATAATCTTCTACATCAGTGACTTTATATTTGGCTATAAGAGCCAAGATATAGCTAGCACACAGCAAGCAGGTTAACCCAAACCAGAAGTGCAGCGCAGATTTTAATCGCGCAGAAGCAATTAGCAGGTGTAATAAACCAACATACAGGCAAATGCCAGCAAATATACCCAAAAGGCTTGAAATAATAGTCATTACCTGATTTCATAAGAAACTTGTTTTATAGATAACGCAGTAATTTCACCGTAGTTTACTGCTACTCACGCAGATGAATGTTGATTCTGCAAATCAGAAAACAGAACAAAATTATAGATATATAGGATCAATGACCTAGTGCATTATAGGTCATTGATCCTAGTCAAAAATAGGACAAGTATCCGATGCATTGATCAAGGCGATCGCTGTACAATCCATTACGTCAAAGATTTAAGCAATATTTAGGTGATCGCCTTGCCTTTGCGATCAAAGCGCACAGGTGCAGAAGTTTATGCGCCAATACGGTTCAGTAGAAACGTTGCATTGCGTAAAGATGTTGTATCGCAATATCTCTACACAATGTTTGGTTGATAATACTTAGAAATTAACTAAATCTGTGTAATCAATTAACAAACGAAATGAACAAAATCTGCTCTGGCAACACTTTGTTGTTTAGTTCTGTTTTGGCTTGTACATTGCTTGCGACTCCTAATGTCGTTAGGGGTAACGACTTCTCCGTACCAGAAACTAATGCTAATACAGCACGTTGTCGCCTAAATGTCACTGGTTCTTATCTGACAAAAATCTTTAACTCAGATGGCACAATCGGATCTCGTGGAGTCATAACACTTACCGCAGATGGTAACTTTTTTGTCATTGATTCTAATCAAGGTGGTGTTACCAACGTCTTCAATCCCTTTAGCAGTGGACAAGGTGCTTGGAAATGTGATGGCAAAACTGGGGTCAGCGCCAAATCAATTACCTTTGCTTATCCAGGAAGCGCAGGATCTACTGGTAGCATTGGCCGAGCTGACTATCAAGCCAGCTTTAATCCCCAAACGCAGACAGTACAAGGGACTATCACACTGCGTTTGTTCAACCTCAATGCTAATCCGTTATTAGATAATGTCTCACCTGTAGGAACATTCAATTTTTCAGGGCAACAAATCAAAGCCAATTAACTTTGGCATGGGTTTTAGCTGCGTACAAAATCCAACGCGAAACCTAACCTTCTAAGTTTCTCACCTCTTTCTAACGCTCTCTTCTTAAAGAATGTCTGAAAAGTTTTTTTGTATACACCTAACCCTTGGAGATCCCCCTAAATCCCCCTAAAAAAGGGGGACTTTAAAACTCTTATTCCCCCCTTTTTAAGGGGGGTTAGGGGGGATCAAGAAATATTTGATACTTCTCAGGCATCCTTTTAGAAAAGGGAAAATTCAAAGCCTCCTCTTTTAAGGGCTACGGCGTACACACAAGTCGAATTACCCCCCTTAATCCCCCCGATGTATTGGGGGGAAACAAGAAAATCTAGTTCCCTCCCCTTTCCAAGGGGAGGGTTAGGGTGGGGTAAAACTGTTATTTCTCAGCTATTTCAGACTTGTGTGTACACCGTAGCTTTTAAGGAAGTGAGATTGTCGCCCAGCCGATAGAAGCGGTGAGCTAATGAAGCTTTGAATTTTTCCCCTTCCCTACCAGGCTCCAATGTTGTTGCATCAATCTGCACCTTTGATGCATCAAAGGTGCATCTTAGTTGTCTCGACCTGCACCTTTGATGCATCAACCTGCACCTTAGTTGCATCAACCTGCACCTTAGTTGCATCAACTTGCACCTTAGTTGCATCAACCTGCACCTTAGTTGCATCAACCTGCACCTTAGTTGCATCAACCTGCACCTTAGTTGCATCGACCTACAAAAGTTAACTCAAGAGATACAAAACCATGAAGAAATTCTTTTCAACTCTAACCCTAACAACAGCTACAGCTTTAACTATTGCAATCACTGGAGGAGCGATGATCGGTAACTCCGTTTTAGGAGAGACATCTATTGACTTAGCCGCTCTACGTAGCGCTGCTGTGTCTAAACACAACACTTATCGAGCCACGCATCATAGCCCTAACATTACCAGCGATAATTCTTTAAACACCAGCGCTCAAGCTTGGGCTGAGAAGATTGCCAGTAGTGGAAACTTTGAACACAGTAACACTCCTAATGTGGGAGAGAACATATACGCCTCTTACAGTTCGGCAAGCACTGTAGACCCAACCACCCTTGGCAATGGAGCAGTTGAAGACTGGTACAGCGAAATTAAAGATTACAAGTACGAGACTCCAGGGTTTTCTAGCGACACCGGGCATTTTACTCAGGTGGTCTGGAAGGGCAGTACCAAATTAGGCTGTGGTGCAGCACAAGGCACTGCAACAATTGAAGGTAATAAATATAACGCTTTCTATGTGGTTTGTCAGTATAGTCCCGCAGGTAATGGGGAAGGGAAGTTTCCTGATAACGTGCTGAAACCCTAGTTGTCTGCTGTTTGCTCAACTTGTCTAAATAAGGTGGGCAAATATTTGCTCAGTCTTCATGGAGTAGAGGCGTTGGCGTAGCCTACCGTAGGTATCGCTACTCTCATCATTCAACATAAGTATTAATTATATAGGACAAAGATCCTAGTCAAAACTTGGATCTTTGTTCGATGCGGCAATTAAAGCGATCGCTATATAATCCATTTCACCACAACAAAGTTTTAACAACTGCCAAGCCTGTGGGAGCAAAACACACAGGTGCAAAAACTTTTATATCAAAGCAATAAATTAAAGCCAATTAATCGTCATGACTGCCAAAATCCAATTTATCTCCGGCTTACCTCGTTCTGGTTCCACCTTACTCGGAGCGTTACTGCGGCAAAATCCCCGGTTTCACGCCAGCATGACTAGCCCTGTTGGTAGTCTGGTGAACCGAATGCTAGAAGCGATGAGCGAAGACAACGAATATTCTGTCTTTATCACCCCTGAGCAAAAACGGGCATTAACCTTAACTATCTTTTCCACATTTTACCAGCCGCAAGCTGATAAAGAAGTCATCTTCGATACTAACCGCTTGTGGTGTAGCAAATTGTCCTTAATTCAAGAGCTATTTCCTGGCTCAAAGGTGATTTGCTGCGTGCGGAATGTCGCTTGGATTATGGATAGCATCGAACGGCTGATTAGAAAAAATGCTTTTGATGTGTCACGGATGTTTAATAATGCTGGCGAACGCTCGACAGTTTACACCCGCACCGAAGCCTTAAGTCAAGGGGGACGGTTAGTTGGGTTTGCTTATAACGCCCTTAAGGAAGCATTTTATAGCGAATACAGCGCCTCTTTGCTTTTGGTGGACTATGACTTATTAACCCAAGCACCTGATAAAACCCTATCGCTGATTTATCAATTTTTAGCAGAAGAACCCTTTGAGCATGATTTTGCCAATGTGGAATACGAAGCTGAGGAATTTGATAATCGCCTCAATACCAAAGGATTACATCAGGTGCGTCGCAAAGTCGAGTTTCAACCGCGACTGACAATTTTACCGCCAGATTTATTTACTCAATATGATGGGTTGTCTTTTTGGAAAAACCCTAGCAATAGTCTAGCGAATGTGATTGTCGCCCAGCCGATGGAAGCGGTGAGTAAATGAAGCTTTGAATTTTCCCCTTCCCTACCAGACTGCAATGTTCTTGCATCGACCTGCACTTTTGATGCATTGACTTACACCCTTGTTGTACTGGCTTGCACCTTTGTTGCATTAACCTGCACCTTAGTTGCATCGACCCGCACCTTTAATGCATTGGCTTACAACTTTATTGCATCGACCCGCAACTTTATTGCATCGACTTGCAACAAGCAAGTTTGTAGTAAGGACTAAAGTCCTTATTTTCTAAGCACTAAAGTGCTTACTACAAACCTTTAAAACATCTGAATTTGTAGGGTGCGTTACGGAGATACAGCACCATCTTAATCTCATTTGTCACAGTGCATTAGCCAGAAGCATAACGCGTCCTACAAATAACTGCTTATCTACGACTTAAAACAAAGGAAAAAAATCAAATGACAAACTTCATCGTTAATCAAACCACTGATGACGGCACTGGCTTAACCGCAGGCACCTTCAGTTATGCAATCCTTCAAGCGAACCAACTAGCAGGGGATGACACCATTACCATTAATAATGATGTGCGTGTAACTGGGGTAATGCAAACCCAAATTAATAGCAACATTACTATTGTGGGCAACAGCCACAGCATCAGCGGCGATGCCAATAACAACGGCATCAACGACAATGGCGACGTGCGCCCCCTATTCATCCAGTCGGGAACCGTCGGGATTTCTGACCTGACCATCACCAACGGAAGGGCTAAAGGCGGCGATGGTAGCGGCGGCGGCGCTGGAATGGGCGGCGGCTTGTTTATCTATGATGGCAGTGTCTCCTTAACTAATGTCGCTTTTAGTAATAACACAGCCCAAGGCGGCAAGGGTAGCTTCGGCGCTGGTGCTGGCGGTGCTGGCAGTTCTGGTGGTGCTGGTGGTGCTGACGGTGCTGGTGGTGCTGGCGGCAACGGAGACTTTGGCGGCGGCGGCGGCTACGGCGGCGGCTACTTCTTGA